>JAGOXU010000061.1 GCA_018059515.1 Ignavibacterium sp. | reverse complement strand
CAACTTTGGAAACCATTCGAGCGGAGTAGATATTTCTCTACCATCCGCTAAAATTACAAGAATCGCGTTTTCTAAAAATGATAAATCAATTATGCGAGGTTCAATTTTTATTGCTAAAGTATTCATTCCATCTGTCCTTGAATAAATGTTTATTTTCCTCAACTAAAACTCTAAGCTCAGTGATTTCAGAACTTCTAAAACCATCTGACTTAGCTAATTGCACAGGTTCTAACCAAAACTTTGCATATATCTCAGCTTGTTCAACATGTATATGAGCTGGTTCATTTCCTTGAAAAAGAAAAACCTATAGCCTTTTATTTTTAATACTGTCGGCATATCTAAATATACAACTTTATATTAAACTCAAAAATATCTATCCCAATATTTATAAATGTGTCCAAATTTGTATTTGTTCTTAGCCTTAGTTAATAAAAATATTTTTTTCATCAAACATTACTCTTTAAAAGTTTTTTCTTGAAGAATAATTTCAATTGCTTTATTTAATAATTCATCTTCACCCTTTTTAATTCCTTTTATCGTTGGTTTCATTTCGATATCGGGAATAATTCCCACTCGTTGTGTTTCTGTTCCATCCGGATAACAGATACCTATTCCTGATATCATTGTTCGAATGTTTCCAGGCAAAATAATTGTTGAAATATTTCCGTCTGCACCGGCTGTTGTGCTACCTAAAACTATGGCAGCAGGCGCAACACGAAATGCCATTGTATGATATTCTGCAGAACTTTGAGTTATCTCATTTACAATTATTACAATTTTATGTTTGTAATAATCAGCTCTTGTTTCACCAACTAAAAGCGGTTGGGTAAAACTAAACTCGCCAGGATTTACCATGCTTCCAACTGAGAATTTTACAAATTCAGTTGGTTTCGGCATAAGATATTTACTGAAACTAAAAACTATGAAGTCAGATGGATAACATCTAAAATCAACTATCAATCCTTTTGTATTTGCCAAGACGGACATAATGCTATCAATCTCTCCCTTTTGTAAACTACCCGGAAATATGTAACCTATGTTATTATCTAATATTTTATATGATGGAGTTTTGTTTTCCCAAAATTTTATTTGATCAAAATCAATACAATTAACTCTTTTAGTTACTATGGTTTCACCATGCTTAATTTTCAATTCGATAGAATCATCGTTGGTCCTTAAAAGTTTTCTCGAAACATCACGCAACTGAGTCGGTAAGTTTGAAGCGGGACAATATTTGATTTTTTCATCAATAAGTTTTTCTGTTACTTCACCATTTATATGAGTTATGATATCTCCGAGTTTTATATCAGCATTTTCTTCTAATTCATCATAAATCTTTGTAACAACAACTTGATTGTTTAAAATCTTGATTTCAACCGGTACGGCTTTTAAACCCCAGAATCTGTTTAACGTTTCTTCTTTACTCCAAATGTTTGCATGTGTATCACTTACCTTTCCTATTAATTCTAAAAGTGTAAGCTTATACGATAATTCATCATCTGCTGAAATTATTTTAGGAATAAATGTTTTAAGTACTTCATCCCAATTTTCATCAATTAAATTTCGGTAAGGATAGTAATACCGTATTATATTCCAATACCTGAAAAGACCAACCAATTTTATTCCGTCATCATCGTAACTCAAGTTAGAATATGTGTTTTCATTTTTGAAATTAGGATTACCAATGCCTATAACGAAGTCAACATAATAATTATTTTTTGGTCTGGCTGAATTCTTAACATCTTTCAAAATTCCCGATAATTTAATTCCTAAATACTCACTATCATTAATCCAATTTAGATCGGGTAAAAGTTTTATTTCGCAAGTGTCCCTAGTTGTATTTCGAGGAGTGATAGTTCCCAGTTTATCAATTTGGTTCATTAAGATTTGATTTACGTCTGCATTTTCATCAGTTACTTCCGGCAGGATTCTAACTAATTCATAATCCCAATCAAACTTTCCATTTAGAATCTCAGGATGATAATATTTTAAGAAGCCCCAAACTTTTCCAACCTTATAAAGATTTTCTACTTGGCGATCTGAGAGATTCTTCATTACTAATTTTGAAGGTTCCTGTGCATTACATCCAATAACAAAAATCAGGAAAGAATAGATAAGCAGACGTAATAATTTAAATTTTTTCATTTTATCTCTTGTTGTATGGGTACAGGCATAACCTCATTTTATTGAAATTATAAACAATAAAATCCTAAAAATAATTTATATAAACTCAGATCACCAACTTATATCCAACACCATGCACAGTTAAAATTACTTGCGGATGGTTTGAATCTATTTCTACTTTTTGTCTTAACTTTAAAATAAAATTATCAACCGTTCGTGTTGTTGGTGTTTCATCATAACCCCAAATCTCGGTTAATAAATCATCGCGACTTACAGTTGAGTTTCGATGTTTCCATAAGTAATGAAGTATTTCAAATTCTTTGTGAGACATTTGAACATCCTTATTTTTTGATTCTGCTTTGTATCCGCTAAAATTTACTTCAAGCTTCCCGATTTTTACTTCTCGTATTGCATCATCTAAAGTAAGATTATCACTTCGTCTTAAAATGGCTTTTACTCTCGCAAGCAACTCACGTAAGCTAAACGGTTTTGTAACATAATCATCCGCACCGATTTCTAATCCAACAACTTTATCAATCTCTTCTCCTTTTGCAGTTAGTAAAATAACGGGAGTTGTAATACCAGCTTTGCGGATTTCTTTACATACATCAAAACCTGATTTCTTCGGCATCATTACATCAAGAATAATTAGGTTGTAACTATTCTCAAGAATTTTTTTCAATCCCTGTTCACCATCTATTGCTGCTTCAACTTCGTAACCTTCAAACTCAAGGTTATCTTTTAATCCGGTTCGCATATTCTGTTCATCATCAATAACTAAAATCTTTGTCATTTATTTCTCCAGCTTTAATTGAGAATTTTTTGGAAATAATAATTTAAAACTACTGCCCTCTCCAACTTTACTTTTTAAAATAATTTTCCCTTCGTGTGCATCCATAATTTGTTTTACAAGCGATAGCCCAAGTCCTGTGCCTTTTGATGTATGCACTAATCCTGATGAAACGCGATAAAATTTATCAAAAACTTTTTTCTGATCTTCTTCAGAAATTCCAATTCCCTTATCCTGAATTTCTATAAACACATATTCGTTTTCATTACCGATAATCATTTTAATAAACTTAGTTTCATTACTGTATTTAACGGCATTATCTATAAGGTTAACAATCGCTTCAGAAACAGCTTCACGATCAATCGTAATTTTTGGAATATCAATTCCCGGTTCATATTCAAATTCAAATCCTTTGTTGTAAAGATGGTAGCTGTAATTTTGATAAACCTGAATTATAACTTCATTTAAATCTTCTTCAGCAAAAACAAATTTACGTTTACCTGCTTCCATTTTAGAAAAGTTTAAAATTGAGTTTACAATTCTACCCAAACGATTAGATTCGTGACTGATAATTGAATAGTATTCTTTCTTCTTCTCATCAGTTTTAACGCGATCCATCTCAAGAGTTTCTGCAAACATACTTATAAGTGCAAGCGGAGTTCGCAATTCGTGCGACACATTGGAAACAAAGTCTGCTTTTGCCTGCGCAAACTCTAATTCTTTTTTTACAGAACGATAAACAAACCACACAGCAGCAGCCAAAACTAAAAGCAAAATTCCAATCAATATTAAATTGTTCATCGCTCGTTCTTCAACAAGATCCTGAATCGACTGACCGATTAATGAAATTCCTAAATTATAATCGGGAAAAATCCACAAAGCTTTTTGCGTTTGCAGCGGACGCGATTTGAAGTCTTTTGTGGAATTGTACTGATATCCAGTTTTAGGGTTTACAACAGAAATTACAAACTCATCTTTTGCAACTTCCTGCAATCTTGAAGAAAGAATTTGTGTAATAAATTCTTGTGGATTTATTACTGCACCATAAATTCTTTTTGAGTTATTTATTCCGCTTGCAAAGATTAGTAATGATTGATTATTAGAATTTGGAAGAACGATTGGTTCAATTTTTCTATAGCCTTGTTCCCGATAGGTATAAAGCCTATTTACCAGTGCTTTACTTTTTAATAATATATTTTTAAAATAATTTTTAACTGAATCAATGTTTGCTTGAATTTCATTATGCCGAAAATAAAATCTTATTTCATCTGAGTTCAAACTATCCGTAACAAATAAAAATGAAAACTTTCTTCCTTCGTTAATTAATAAATTCAATTGTCTGTTTTCAAAATTTTCGTCTTTAGTAGATTCAACTCTATCAATAATGCTGTTTGCCGTTGTTCTAACTACATCTTCAGAATATTGATTTACAGAAAATAAAATTGCTTGAAGCTGATTATTATAGATTTGTTCGAGTACCTGTTCGTTTTCATTTAACTTTCCAAGTTCGTTAAACAAAAGAAAAGCGATAGGCAGAATTATAATTATTAAAAGTATTAAGCCTATTTTTTTCATTTGTTATTTAGAATATCCAATTTTTAATATCTACTGTCATCCTGAGCGTAGTCGAAGGATGACCGTTGATCAATTATTCACACTTCGACTATGCTCAGTGTGACAATGAAATTTTTCTTAAACTACTTATTAGAAATTATTCTTCTTTAAATACTCGGATACTTTTGTTTGTACAGCATCAGTAAGCGAATCATAAGAATGATTTTCCGGCAAAATTGGTTTTAAAAACTTTACATTTATTTTTTTCCATGGTTTAGGAAAATGTGTTCCGCGCGGAAGTGCATCGTAAGCTCCATTTATAGCTACAGGAACGATTGGCACATTTAATTCACGACTTAATATTGCAAATGTTTTTTTGAAATCTCCAATTTTACCAGATTGAGTTCTTGTTCCTTCCGGAAAGATGATAATATTTTTTCCACGCTTAAGCACCTCTGCCATTTTTTGTAGTGATGTTTTTAAATCACTTAAATCCATAACAATAACGTTATTCTTTGCCGCCAATAATTTTAAGAAACTATTTTTTACATGTTTTTCTTTCGCATAGAAATAAGTTTGCTTCATCAATTTGTTTTTAAGAAATACAGCAACAAACAATCCATCAAAAAAACTTTGATGATTTGGCGCAAGAATAAATGGACCTTCGGGAATATTTTCTAATCCTTCACCTTTCAATCTGAAATAAAGTTTAAGAATTAATTTTGCTTCGTTCTTCATAAGATTTTGTGTAAACCAGCTTTTAGGTAAATCCAGATCAAGCTGCTCCTTAAATATTTGTCCCCAATCAATTGCCTCAACGCTTAGTTTTGTTTTCTTATCTCTTATGTTTTCAGCAAGCTTTATGATGTTGGGAAAGGCAACAAGTTCGGCTTCACTTAATTTAATCCCAAAGTTTGATTCAAGATAAACACCAAGATTAACTTTATCCAATGAATCCAAGCCTAAATCAATTTCAAGATGATCAGATGGATGAACAGTTATATCTTTCTGCTGCTGCAAAAAATCTTTTAACAAAGTGTACTCCTGAAAAGTAGGTTCTATTATAGATTCCAATTTTTCTTTATTTATCATTTCAAGCTTTGGCAGTAAAAATCTTTTTAACTTTAACAATCTTGTACGCGGCAGCGGTTCTTTAACAAGACTAAACTTCATAACCTTTTTATATGGCGTTACGGATTGATTATACTTATCAATTACATCCCACTTTAACATTTCTTCAACATTCTCAATACCAAGTTGTTTAGCTTTTTGATAATCAGGATAAATCACAGCGTGAAGCATATCTTGTTTTTCAAAAACACCAATTTCTGTTATTACTTCAGTCAGCTTTAATATTTTATTTTCAATCTCTTCGGGATTAATATTTTTACCGTTTGATAAAACAATTATTTCCTTTTTTCTTCCAGTGATAAATATTCTGTTATCATCATCAAGATGCCCTAAATCACCTGTGTAAAGCCAGCCGTCTTTTAAAATTGCGTCTGTTTCTTCGGGACGATTGTAGTAACCCTGCATAACATTCCTGCCGCGATTTACAATTTCACCATCAATAACTTTTACTTCGTTTGTTTTTAACGGCTGTCCCGCAGAGCCTGGCAAAACTTTTCCCGGGCGAGTGAAGGTTATCATCGGGGCACATTCAGTCATTCCAAATCCTTCAAGTACTTCAAAGCCAAGCGTTAGATAATCTTTACAAACTTCTTTATCCAATGCAGCGCCGCCGCATACCATGTATTTAATTTTGCCGCCAAATTTTCTTTGAACGGATCCGAAAATTTTTCTTGAGAACTTAAGAGAATTTTTCTTTTCAGCGATCTTAAACAGAAATCTTGCAATTCCGCTTTTATTTATTTTATCCTTAATACCTTTTCTAATCAGATTGTACAAACGCGGCACGCCAATAATTATTGTGATGCCGTGCTGCAATGTTGCCATAATATCTTCCGAAGCCATTGATGGCGAGAAAACAACTGTACCGCCAACGCTTAATGGTGCAACTAAAGTTCCAACTAATGGAAAAATATGATGCAGCGGAAGTAAAATCATAACACGATCTTCATTCTTATAAATTTGAACATCCGTAGTAACAGCTTCTATGTTTACAAGTAAATTATCATAAGAAAGCATTACGCCCTTTGGCGAGCCTGTTGTTCCTGACGTATATATAATGACCGAAGTATTATTTGGGTTTGGATCTGGAAATACCGCATTAGAGTTTGATTCATCAATTTTTATTTCATCAAGATTTATCTTTTCTATTTTATGATTTAATTTCTCAATTGATTTTTCACAAACTTCTTTTGTGGTGTTAGTATAAAAAATCACTTCAGGTTTACAATCATTTAAAATAAAGGAAACATCTTCTGCGGATGACATAAAATCAATCGGCACAGCAATCGCCTTTTTCATCCAAACAGAATAAAAAGCATAAACCCATTCAAATCTGTTCTCAGAAAAAATTGCAACTTTATTAAGTTTATCTGATGGAAGAAGCGATGAAAATGAATTTACATTTTGTATCAACTGTTTGTAATTAATTTTTTGATCCTTAAGGATCATTGCTGTTTTGTTGTGATCTTTTAAAAACAATTTTTGCCTTTTTTGATGAAGTATTAGTTCAAAAATATTAAAATAAATCATTAAAAGCTTTTAAATTAAAAACCATTAAATATGCCAATTAACAATTGTATTCTTCAAAAATTTTTCTTAAGTATTGGTTAAATTTTTTGAGGTTATTATGGAAATATCTCGAGAACAACTAATTCAACAAAAAAGGATGCAGCTAAAGATTATTAATTTGGCTTTAGGCATTTTGGTTGGAATGCTTTATGGGTATGCGATTAATAATTTAGTAGTTGGAGTAGTAATTGGAATTGGAGTCGGTTTATTCAAGTGGATAAATAGTATTCCATTTTGGGGTGTATTTATTTTGACGATTGTTTATTGGTTCATAATAATTTTCATAAAGTAGGAAACAGATATCGATGGAAGAAAAACAAAAACCTGAAATTGGTTCTATTACCTGGTGCGATTTAACAGTTCCAAATGCAATTGAAGTAAAAAATTTTTATGCAAGCGTAGTCGGATGGAAACCCGAAGGTTTATCAATGGGTGATTATGAAGATTTTACTATGATTGCGCCGGAAAGCGGAAAAGTTGCAGCAGGAGTTTGCCACGCGAGAGGTTCTAATGCTAAGTTACCGCCGCAATGGATGATTTATATTACAGTTGCAGATGTTGATAAGAGTGCTGATTCTTGCATACAGCTTGGCGGAAAAATTATTGTTGATCCTAAAAACATGCCCGGCTACGGCAGATATTGCGTAATTCAAGATCCCGCAGGTGCAGTTTGTGCTTTGTTTAAACCGGAATGAAATTATTAATTGTAACAAACCCAGTTCTCCAGGGTGCAGTTCCACAAGTGTTGTACTTGTCATTTCGACCCTGCCTTTGCCGGCAGGCAGGCGGAGGGAGAAATCTTTTACGCTAAAACTTATAAGATTTCTCTAGTTACGCAACACACCCTCCAAGGAACTAGGTTTGTAATTTTAATTAAGAATTAAGACCTAAGTCAGGTTCACGAAGTTTTATTTACACAATCCAGTTTCAATCAAACATTTTTTAATACGCTCATACGTTTTTTTTATGTCGTTATCTAAACCGATTGAAATTCTTACAAGTCCTTCACTCAATCCCATCGCTTTTCTTTCCTCTTCAGGAATTTCTGATGAGGTGCTGTGCCCCGGTGAAGAAAATAAAGTTTTAAAGTAACCTAAGCTTACTGCAAGATAACCGACTTTTTCATTCTGCATCTTTGCCATAAACTCATCAGCTTTTTCTGTTGTACCGGCATCAATGGCAAGCATTCCACCAAAGCCAACACCACTATTCATAATTTCATTTAAAAGTTTATAACCGTAATGCGATTTAAGTCCGGGATAAAAAACTTTGCAGCCCATCTTTTCTAAATTCTCTGCAAGATACTGAGCATTTTCGCTGTGCTTTTTAATTCTGATGTGAAGCGAGTGAATGTTTTTCATTATTGATGCGGCGCGGTAACTATCAAGCACAGGACCAAGCAGCATTGATGCACCCGAATTTATATCAGTTAACTGTGCAATAAATTCATTTGAACTGCATACACAGCCTGCAACACAATCACTTGTACCATTTATAAACTTTGTTAAACTATGCACAACCACATGAGCCCCTAAACGAATTGGTGAAATAATAATCGGACTAAAAGTATTATCTACCATTAGTTTTATGTTATGTTGATTTGCTATCTCAGAAAGTTTTGGAATATCCGCAATCTCTAATAATGGATTACTCACAGATTCGCAATAAATTACTTTTGTATTTTTTGTAATTGCTGAATTAACTGCATTTAAATCTTGAGTATTAACAAACTTTACGGTTATACCAAACCTTGGTAAAAAGTTTTTAAAGAACGCATAAGTGCCGCCGTAAATAGTTCTGCTCGAAACAATTTCATCACCCGCACTGCAAAGTTGAAGAATAGCACAGCTAATTGCGCCCATTCCCGATGCAGTTACAATCGCTGCTTCAGAGTCTTCCAATTTTGCAAGAGCATCTGCAAGATATTTATTTGTTGGATTCCAGTGTCTTGAATATAAAAAGCAGCCTTCAATTTCCTGATCAAACAAATCTTTCATAGTTTGCGGATTGAGAAAAGTATAGGTTGATGAATCCGTGATTGATGGATTTACATCCCCATATTCACCAAATACTAAGTAATCTTGTATTTCACTGATTGGATCGTAATGATGCATAATTTCTCCTGTTTTTTTATGAACTTTTTGAATCGATAAATATTTTTAATTTTACTATTACTAAATTACAATTAGTTAAAGATTAAACTTCTAAAAACATTAAAAAAGTAGAATGAACGAAAAACAACTTGCCGCAGAAAAATCAGCCGAATTTATTAAAAATGGAATGACAATTGGACTTGGAACGGGTTCAACTGTTTTTTTTCTTATAAATAAACTTGCTGAATTAGTAAAAAAAGGTCTGAAGGTAGAATGTGTTTCAACTTCTAATCAAACAACGGAGCTTGCCAAAAGTTTAGGAATTGAAATTATAAATCTTAATGAGGTGGATAAAATTAATCTTACGATCGATGGCGCTGATGAGGTTGATAAAAACCTAAATGGAATTAAAGGCGGCGGCGGTGCCCTGCTATTTGAAAAAATTGTTGCAGCAGCTTCTGAAAAAGTTATCTGGATTGTTGATTCATCGAAATTTGTAAAAGAGTTGGGAAGGTTTCCCCTTCCTGTTGAAGTAGTTTCATTCGGGTCAAATCATTTATTAAAATATTTTGATAAGCTTGGATATAATCCGAAAATAAGAAAAAGTGGGAATGAAAATTTTATTACTGATTCAGGAAATTTAATTGTAGATATTCATTTAAATGAAATTCAAAATTCCATAAAATTGGAACAAGAGATTAAACTTATTCCAGGTGTTGTTGAAGTTGGTTTGTTCAACAACATTGCAGATATAATTATCGTTGGTAAAGAAAACTCAACTGAAATTTTCAGAAGAGATTAAAATAAGAGCGGACAGTTTATTTATCCGCGCCTAATTTTTTTAATTCTTGAGATACTTTTCTGGAATTAAGAAATCCAAAAGCTAAAAGTGCAACTAAAAACAATAGAACACCGATTTCTGTAAAGCCCATTACGAATAGTCCTTTCTTATTAAGATTTTAGAAAAATTTACAAGCTTAGTGCCACTTGAATTATCGTAAAAAAGCTTAAAAATGTTTAGTTGCATTAAAAATAAAAGGTAAAAAAGTCTTAAGGTAATTATTACATGCAATTATTTTACGTGGACTTTTAAAGGTAATATTGCGTCCTTACAGAACTTTACGTTTTTCGCATAAAATTTTCTGACAAAATTTAGTCTTTAACACTACTTAATAGGTCACGTTAAGCAAAAAGATATTTTATATGCAGTGGTTTCCACACAGCCTTAAGCCTGCCTACAGAAGGCAGGTCTGCGCTACGATTTTATAAGATTTATTTTGACTCTGCGAAAGGTGTATGGATAATTTAATTTAGTGGAATTAGTCCCAAAGAGATGGACTGTTGTTGGATGTTTTGTTGTTTAGTATAATTTATAGTTTTAGAGTTTGGTGGCATAAAATCAGAAACCATATCTATGAAATTTTTTATATATATGAATTTTAATTCTGATGTTCTGCCCTCAATAAATCATTTACTTCTTTTACAGGATTGAATGTGCTGATTGGAACTTCAACAAAAATTGTAATCCAATTTGCCATACTGCCGTTCCACAAACCGGGTAATTCCAATGCCTTTAGTTCAACACCGTCTTTAGATCTTTTTGTAATAATTCCGCTATGATGATCCACGAATTTATGGAGATTAAAATTTTCGCCTTTATAATTTTTTACACCGCAGATTAAATCAACAGGATTAAAATGAGTTGATTGCCTAAATATATTTTTTTGATTTTTATCATTCATATTTATCTGTGATTGTTCAATAATCTGTAGAGATAAACTTTCATCGGCTTCATTAACCCAAAATGGACCTCCGCCAGGTTCGCCAACATTTTTTACCATTCCGCAAATTCTTATTGGGCGATTTAATTTATCAAATAAAAATTTATGTTTTTGCTCATCATTCAATTTATCAAAATCTATTGGTTTTGTTATATATAATTTTTCTTCTGTAAAATTTATAATTTCATTAAAACTGATTTTAGTAAAATCTTTTTTATCTAATACATTTAACAAATCAAAAACTTTATTTTGGATTTTTGTTAAGTAACCAATTAATAATTTTTTATAAAGGATTGTATCCACAGCAAGATTTTCTGTGGATACATTATCAATGTTTTTTATAATTACAATATCTGCAATTAGATCATTTAAATTTTCAAGCAATGCACCGTGTCCGCCAGGTCTGTGAATTGGATTTCCGGATTTATCAAATAGAATTTTATTGTAATGATCAACAGCAATTGTGTCCGTAGATTTTTTTTGATAAGAATATCTAATATCAATTTTAGAATCCGGTTTGTTAAGTTTTGATTTTAAACTGTTTATAATCTTATTGAATAACTTAGTATGTGCTTCAGAGATTGTAAAATGAATTTTAGTATTTCCATTTTTATCAGAAATATAATGGAAGGCTTCATAAATTTGTTCTTCAAATGCTGTACGTGTAACATCTTTGTAACGATGAAATTTTATTGCGCCTTTTGGTTTTGATGAATAATTTAATCCGCTTTCAAATAAAACAGCTTTTATAATTTCTGCTGGCGATTCCTTACTTAATGTTTCCATTTTAATGTCATCAGAATTTAGAATAGTTTTTAAATCATCATAAAAAGAAAATTTTTTTAGATTGATCAAAAACTCATAAACAGCTTTACATTCATTATCACTAACAATTTTTTCTTTAATATCATCTAAGGTAAATTCTTTAAATCTATTTAAGACTGATTGCAGTTTATGAAACATTCGTGATGCCGCACCGGAAGCAGGTACAAATTTTATTAATCTGCCTGAGGCTGAAACGGAATCAAACAAACTTAGTAATTCATCAAACTCGCTGCGGTGTAAAACAACTATTCCATCGCCAATAGTGCAGGGCTTTGCTAATTGCGGAATCTTAACACCATTTTCAAACAGAGCTAACTGTTGTTCAATATTTTCTATTGAAATATCCTTAGCCTCCGCATTATCGAGATAATCAATTATTTTTTTGAGTTCGCATTTAATTTGATTCATATTTAAGATTTTAGAGTATTAATTGCTGTTAATAGCATTTCATAATAAATTATAATACGGGGTTTAAAATAAAGATAAAAAACAGAAAGTTTTAATTTTTAAAACAAGTCTATCAATCTTTAGCACTACTAATTAACAGAAAATAGTTTTAATAATAAAAATAATTTATTCTTTTATGTTATGATTGTCTATTTTTAAGCTATGAAAAAACAATCATCCAAACAGAATGATTCTTACAAACCGGATTGGACTCCTGAAAATGCAGGTGATGAATTTGCTGTGCGAGTTGTTAAAGGAATACAGAGTTCAAACCTGCCTGACGACAAGACAGGTTCGAGAGCAGGAAATAAAAAGAAAGTTGATTTTAAACGTAAAAATCTTTCTGTGGATGATTATGTAAATGGAGTTCTTTCTTTCGATAGGAATATACTTGCGCGTACCATTACATTAATTGAAAGCAATAATTCAGCGCATCACCTTACGGCTCAAGAAGTTTTAACTAAGTTATTACCCCATTCCGGAAAATCTTTACGAATTGGAATTACCGGCGTGCCCGGTGCTGGCAAAAGCACATTGATTGAAGCTCTGGGAATGTATTTGATTAAACAAGGTTATAAAGTTGCTGTTTTAACTGTTGATCCTAGCAGTACTGTTACTAAAGGCAGTATTCTTGGTGATAAAACAAGAATGGAAAATTTATCAAAAGAAAAAAATTGTTTTATACGTCCTTCACCCTCCGGGGGTAATCTTGGCGGGGTTACTCGTAAAAGCCGAGAAACTATTACCGCTTGCGAAGCTGCCGGGTATAATATTATTCTTATTGAAACAGTTGGCGTTGGACAAAGTGAGGTTACTGTACGTTCTATGGTAGATTTTTTTCTGCTTGTTTTAATTGCAGGTGCAGGTGATGAGCTGCAAGGAATTAAACGCGGCATTATGGAATTAACAGATGCAATTCTTGTAAACAAAGCTGATGGTGATAACGAGAAAAAGGCAAACATCGCCAAATCGGATTACAACAATGCGCTGCATTATTTGCAACCTGCAACAAAAGGCTGGACTTCTCAAGCATTTACCGGATCCGCACTTACAGGCAAGGGAATTCCAGAGCTTTGGGATGTGATAAAAAAATTTGAAAGCACAATTAAACAATCCGGTGTGTTTGAACAGCGTAGAAAAAATCAATCAATTGAATGGGTTTTTAGAATGGTTGAAGAAACTTTGCGTGATGAGTTTTATAATAACGTAAAAGTTCAGAAAGCGATCACATTAATAAAACAAGAAATTATAAAGGATAAAATCACACCAACGCTTGCTGCAGAAAAACTGCTTAGTATTTTTAGAACTTAAAAAAGGCGATTCAATGAATCGCCTTTAAAAGAATTTTATTTACTATTACGACATTTGTCGTTATTTCATCAATATCATTTTTCGACTTTCAAGAAAATCTCCCGCTTGGATTGTGTAGATATAAACTCCACTGGATAATTTTTGCGCATCAAATTGAACATTATATGTTCCCGCTTCTTTTTGTTCATTAACCAATGTTGCAATTTCATTTCCAAGAACATCATAAATCTTTAATATAACATTGCTTCTCTGTGGGATATTAAATGTTATTTGGGTAGCCGGATTAAATGGGTTTGGATAATTCTGCAAAAGCGCAAATGTTTTTGGAGGATTTACCAAATCTTCCTTAACAGATGTTGGGGAACTATTCATCAAATTATCAATTATGTAATTATAATTTGCATAAGAAATTGCGCTGGTAAATCTATAAGGGCGACCAGAAATAAATATAAAATTCCCTTCATTAGCTTTATTAATTCTAAATCCGGCAATAAAATTATCAGTAACTAAATCATCAAAAATCGGTGTAGCTTCTGATGTTGTAGAAAGCGCAACCAAATGTACAAGATTGTTAACACCCATTGAAGTCATTGTAACTAATCCCGAATCCAAGGGCACTAAATCAGTAACCTGCATATCTCCTGTAAAAGCGACTATACCGCAATAATTTTTTAATTGCGTATCAAAAAAAGTTGATGCTAAACGAGTTGCAAGCAAAAAGTTTCCACCGCCCTGCACAAATTGTAGAACTTGAGCCGGATTATAAAAGGTAAGATCACCACTATAATTGTTTCCAATCCAAATCACTTTATCATAAAGTTCTAAAACTGAGTTTGGAATCACTCTGTTATAAAGATGAGTTTTTTGGATAGATGAATTTGCTGTATAATTATAACCTAAGTCTCCAAACAGGTCCCAAACATCAACATTGTGATTGCCGAAACAAGCTGAACTACTATAAAATTGCTGCATTTCCGGAATGTAGGTTGCATTTGAATAATCAATTCCATTAACAACAAGAATGTTTGAAGAATTTGTTATCCCATAAATATAATTTGGCAATACTCTTGAGTATTGGTTTATTCCATCGCTTACAGTTAAAGAAACTGAATATGTTCCTTCATTTGTATATGTAAAGGTAGGATTCGGGTCGTGTGAATCAACATTTCCATCGTTATCAAAATCCCATGCCCAGCTTGTAATTGTAGTAGAATCTGTTGGACTAGAAAAGTCTTGGAATGTTACAGCAAAAGGCAATGCACCCATATTTTCATCAACCTTAAAAGCAGCGTTTAAATCATTTGAATAATCAACATCCGCGGTAGCAGATTGGTAAACAAGTTTGTTCATATCACTTTGGATAAAGGCTACAACGGATAGTGCAGTTACATCAACTGCTTGTAAGAATTCTGCAGTTGGTATGAACGAAAATTCATATTCAACTGAAGCACCAGGAGTGGGAACTTGAACTGTTGTACCTTTTCCATCAGGAAGCATTTTGCGCGTAACATTGTGGAATAAAGTTTCACAATTGTTACAGCATGTTAAACAAGTTCTATCAACTGTTAATTCTGTAAGTGCAACCCTTAGCTTGGTATTATTAAAAGTTGTAACGTCAGATGAATCGCGAGTTATAA
>JAGOXU010000243.1 GCA_018059515.1 Ignavibacterium sp. | reverse complement strand
GCGTTTAACCCGATTAGTAAATTCCGGTAGAGCGGCAGAAATGATTTTAACCGCCGATATGATTGATGCAAGTGAAGCATTAAGAATTGGATTAGTAAATAAAGTTTATCCGCAAAGCGAACTACAAAGTAAAGCTTTTGAGATGGCTTCTAAGATTGTAAGTAAAGGACAGCAGGCAATTCGGTTTGCATTAAAATCAATTAAAGTTGTCGATGAAGTTTCATTACAGCAAGGGCAGAATATTGAGGCGGCAATGTTTGCGCTTTGCTGCGGTACAGAAGATTTTAAAGAAGGTACACAAGCATTTTTAGAAAAAAGAAAACCGGTTTTTAGTAATAAATAATTGGATTCTTAAACTTATTCGTTTTCGTATTTTTAGATGAATGATGAAAAACGGATCACAATAATTCTCAATCAATTACTTGAACTTACACTTGAACATGAACTTAAAGTCTGAGTCTTCTTTCCCAAAAAACTTTGCTCTAATTATGTTTGGAGTTGTTGTTGTACTTCTCGTCAGCAATATCATTATAACGAAGTTTGTTAATAAAGATGAACAGCCTAAAAATAGGGAAGCGCTTTCCGGAGTTGAGATTGATTCCTCTTTTCATGCTGCACTTAAAAACTTTGGTTTTTCGGATAGCTGGATATTAAAAAAGAAATTAAAAAATATTTCAGGCGATTCACTGTTTGCAACCTATTTAGTTAAAGTTCCAAAAGATGTTCCAATACATTTAGTAATCCTTGAGCTCAAAAATATTTTTTGGGATTATGATTTAAAAATTGATGCAGAAGAAATTGTATCAGCAAAGAAAACTTTGGTACAACTTGAATCGGAAAATAAAATAAAGCTTGCCGCAGAGTTATTTTATGATGAAAACATAATGCGGGAATTCGGTACTGTTTCTTTTCTGGTTAATGATTTGCCTTTACAAAATGATGAACTGCTTAATAATTTTTTAAAAACGCCAGAACTATTTTACTGTGTTTTAATTCCAAACTCAGACTCTAAAAAATATTTAACAGCCTTATCAAAAGCTGGTAAACGATTTGCCTTACTTTTAAATGATGACATTACAGAATTGGATTACAAACTCGCAAGTAATTATTCTGATGAAAGGTTGATAAGATCGATTAAAGAAATTGTGGGAACATTTTACTCAGCAGCGTTTTTTATTGTTGATGAAAAGTCTGATCTGTATGAATCAAGCAAATTTTCTTTTATAGAAAATCAATTAAAGAAAAGAGGAATAACTATTGTTACTACTGCTAAGCTGCAAAAATTAAATTCAAACAGTATTAATGTTGAAGATAAATTTCAGGAATTTATGTTATCAGTTCAAAAGAAAGATGAAAAAGTTTTAATGGTTAATGCAGATCAGTTTGTTACAATTTCTACTTTAATTCCATCGTACAGAAAAATTGGTTACAAGTTTATTTATCCCGGCGATATTATTATTAGAAGATAAAGCAGTGATGAAAACAATTTTATTCTCACACAAAGTAAATTCATATTAGATTTAGCTGACTTTATATTTTTTCACCAAATAAATTAACTTCCACAACCTCAATTATTAGTTCATCAAGTTTTTGATGCAATAAATTTTTATCTCCAACAAGCACGATAGAAAGTTTATCATTGTGAATAAACTTCTTTGCTGCTTCTTCTACTTCCGATTTTGAAACTGCGTTTACATTGCTGATATAGTTATCAAAATAATCATCGGGCAAATTGTACAAAATTTTTCCTGCTACTCCGGAAGCGATTTGACGATATGTTTCAAAGTTAAGAGGGAATTTTTTTGTAATTGATGATTTAGCAAATTCCAGTTCGGATTCACTTATTCCATTACGAATATTATCAAGCTCAAAAATAATTTCCTTAAGTGCCTTGGCTGTATTTTCAATTCCAACGGAAGTTGCAACTTCAAAAAAAGCTGAGTCTTTAAAATATTGAAATCTTGAAGTTGCACCGTAAGTATAGCCGTTGCGTTCGCGTAAATTAAGATTGATTCTGCTTGTAAACTGTCCGCCTAAAATTGTATTTAATAAATATCTTTGAAAAAAATCTTTTTGATTTCTATTCTCGGTTAAATGCCCAACTCTAATTTCAGTCTGCACAGTTCCTTCTTTGTGATACAAATATATTTTTTTATTCGGCTCAACTGATGTAATTAATAATGGAATATTATTCTGATTATTATTCCAATCGGAAAAATATTTATTGAGTAATTGTTCAAGTTTAGCTTGATTCAAATTTCCAACAACAATCAAATTAGAATTTGAAGGGAAGAAAAATCTTTTGTAGAAAGATTTGATCTCTTCAACTGAAATTGATTTAACAGTTTCTTCATATCCTGCAACAGGAAATGAGTAGCCATTTGATTTGCCAAGAACTACCATGTCAAAAATCTCATCGGCTAAATAATTCGGCTCATCCTTACTCTGCAAAATTCTTGTAATCAGTTTCTTTTTCTCTCTTAAAAAATCATCATCATTAAAAGAAGGCTTTAACAAAACCTTACTGAACAATTCCAGTGATCGATCAAAATTTTCGGTAAGACTTTGCAAGCTTAAATTTACTAAATCGTTATCGGTGGAAACATTAAAACTTGAACCAAGCATGTCAAATTCATCACTCAACTCCAAAGCATTCATCCCATCAGCGCCTTCATCCATAACCAATGAAGTTAAATAAGACAATCCAATTTTATTTTGAGGATCAAATTTACTGCCTGCATTTATTATAAGATTTAATCTTACCAAAGGCAGTTTATCTTTTTTTATAAAAATTACTCGCAGTCCGTTAATTAAGAAAAACTCATTTGGCTGGGGCAGATTAAAACTTATTTCTGATTTTGCCTGTGGTTTCTTTTTTCTATCGATCATTATTAATCTTTCTTTGGAGTTATGCGAAGTTCAATAAAAGGTTTTGTTAAATATTTTTGTACTGCACTTTGTATCGAATGTTTATCAACTTGATTATAGCGTTCAAGATCAAATGAAAAAGAATTTGGTTCATTTAAATGATAGTTGTAATGGTTTAAATAATCAGCAACAGTATCAAGGTTTTGCATTGCAAAAACAAATTGTGCTTTAATTCCATTCTTAGATTTTTCCAATTCCTTATCAGTAACAAACTCTGCGGCAAGGATATTTAATTCATCTAAAATTATTTTTTTTAATTCATCAAGATTAGTTTCCGGACGTGCGGTAGAGATTACCATAAACTGCCCGCCAAACTTACCTGAAGATTGAAAAGCAGTAACATCCTGTGCAATCTGCAAATCAAAAACTAATTTTTTATAAAGGCGGGAATTTTTTGAACCCGTTAAAATATCTGCAGCAACTTCTAATGATGAATCATCTTTCCCAAAAATTAAATCCGAATGCCATGCGAGATAAATTCTTTCAAGCTGCACATTGTCTTTGTGTTCAACTAAAATATTTTCCTTTAAAGTTTGTTTATTTGATTCTGGTTTGTGATTCGATTCAAACGGTTCAATGGCTCCAAAATATTTTTCTATAAGTTGTATTGCAATTTCTTTCTCAAAATCTCCGGCAACAACAAGACAAGCATTGTTTGGCGAATAATATTTTTTGAAAAAGTTTTTTACGTCATCTAAAGTGTAGTTTTCAATATCTTTTAAAAATCCAATTGTTGACCAACTGTAAGGATGATTTTCCGGATATAGATTTGTATTAATTAATTCCCATGCTAATCCATAAGGTTGATTGTCATATCTTTCTAAGCGTTCATTTTTTACAACATCTTTTTGATTATCGAGCTTGGTTTGAGTAAGTGCAGGCAAAAAATATCCCATTCTATCTGATTCGAGCCAAAGCGCAAGTTCCAAATTGTTGGATGGAAGTTTTTCATAATAATTTGTTCTATCCGTTGATGTAGAACCATTCAAAGTACCGCCGGCTTCTTGAATGTATTTAAAGTGCATTTCTTTCGGAACATTTTCTGAACCCTGAAACATCATGTGTTCAAACAAATGTGCTAAGCCTGTTTTGCCCTTTATTTCATAGGCGGAACCAACTTTGTACCAGATGTTTACAGAAACAAGCGGTAAAGATTTATCCTGATATAAAATATATTCAAGTCCGTTTTTTAATTTTCCTTTTTTACAATTAAGATTAAGATGATTCAATACTTTTCCTTTTTTTTTATTTGCTTTCGTAGCACAGACTTTAGTCTGTGAGTACAAGTATTAATTAGAAAATCACACTCTGAAGCCTAACTACCGCAGTCAGGTCTGTGCTGCGGATTTATTAAGATTAAAAATATTATTTTAACAAAAATTCAATCCGTTCAAGTTTTCCATCAATATTATTATTCGGAAAGATACGAAGTAATTTTGCAAGCAACGGATAAATATTAATGTTTTCTATTGTGCCGCAAGTGAAACCGGATTTAAAATCCGGACCAATTGCATAAAATATTCCGTGCATATCAACATTTGTTGGATCATAACCGTGATTACCACCCGGAAATTTTTTAGAATATTTTGCAATATCTTTTTCATCAAATAGACTATAACCTAAATCTGCAATTACAACTATCTCAGCTACTAACGGATTATTTTTGTAATGAAGATAATCCGGTAGATCCTTTTTCCAATAAACTTTATAATTTTTTTCTGAAGATTTTAATTTTTGATAGACAGCATTTTTCTCATCTTCATCCGGATAAATAAACATCATAGTTCCTTTGTCTGATGTTTTATATTTAAATCCATTTAAAAGTTCATCAATATTTATTACTCTTTTAGGACTTAACTCAGTCATTCCATGATCAGAAAGAATAATAATATTTGTACTATCC
>JAGOXU010000002.1 GCA_018059515.1 Ignavibacterium sp. | reverse complement strand
AAATGATAAATGCTTTGAATAATAAAAAAGAAAAAGTGGTAACGGAGTAATCCATTGTCATCCTGAGCGAAGACGAAGGATGGCTTATATTAAGTGAAAAGTCACACTTCGACTTCGCTCAGTGTGACATTAGAGTTTATACTATTATGGCACAAATAACAAAACAAGAACTAGAAGAAAAAATAATTCATACATTAAAATCATGTTACGATCCTGAAATTCCTGTGGACATTTTTGAATTAGGATTGATTTATGAGATCGCGATTGATGATGATTATAATGTAAAAATAAAAATGACATTAACATCACCAATGTGTCCTGTTGCCGGTTCGCTTCCGCCGGAAGTTGAAGGGAAAGTAAAAGAAATTCCGGAAGTAACAGATGCAAAGATCGATTTAGTCTGGAATCCACCCTGGGAAAAAGATATGATGTCTGAAGTAGCAAAATTAGAATTAGGATTTTTATAAAACATAGTTCAAGATCAAGTTTAAGTTCAAGAAGAAATTATTAAACTTGAACTTGAACCTAAACTTGAACTTAAAAAAAGGAGCAAAAAATGTTTAACACAACTTCACCTTCACCATTGTACGATCAAGATGCGGTTCAGCCAATGCGCGATGAATTAATTGCGGTTGGCTTTGAAGAATTATTATCAGCAGAAGATGTTGATAACGCAATAAAAAACAATGACGACAAAACTGTATTAGTAATGATAAACTCTGTTTGCGGCTGTGCTGCAGGAAGTGCACGACCGGGAGTTTCACTTGCATTACAGAATGATATAATTCCCGATAAAATTTACACCGGATTTGCCGGACAGGAAAGAGATGCGGTTGAACGCATAAGACAATACATTAAAGGTTTTCCGCCTTCTTCACCAAGTATTGGTTTATTTAAGAATGGTGAGTTGGTTCACTTTGTACCAAGATTAAATATTGAAGGTTATTCTGCTGAACAAATAGCAGTAAATCTTAAAAATATTTTTAATGATAAATGTTCTGCAAAAGGTCCATCAATTACACCGGAACAATTTTCGCAAATAATGTATGCAAAACAATGCGGATCAAAGATTCCGTTATTTAAAGAATAATTCAGTACTGTCATACTTCGATAATCCGCCGCCGAGGACAGTATGACAAAACCAGATGTCACTCTGAGCCTGTCGAAGAGTGACGGTCGTTAAATAAAATAGATTGCTTCGCCCCTGTCGGGACTCGCAATGACACTGAGAAACAAATGAAGTTTAGTACACAAGAAGAATACGGATTAAGACTTTTACTTAGAATCGGGAAAAGTGATTCCGATAAAGGAATGACTATTCCCGAACTAAGCGAAGAGGAAAAGCTTTCTGAAGCAAATGTTGGAAAGATATTACGCGCTTTACGTCTTGCCGGATTTATTGAAAGCTCGCGCGGACAAACAGGCGGATATAAACTTGCGCGATCTGCTAATGAAATTCTTACCGGAGATGTTTTAACCGCTCTTGGTGGAAAACTTTACGAATCATCTTTTTGTGATACTCACTCAGGGGTAGAAAATATCTGCACACATTCCATTGATTGTTCAATTCGTTCTTTGTGGAAAACAATTCAGACAATGCTTGATGGTGTCTTAAGTAAAATCACTTTACAGGATTTACTTGGTAACGAGGAGCAAGTGGAATTGTTTGTTACAAATATTACTGAGGAGTTAGAGAATAGTAATTCCAAAAACTAATTCTCTACTAAAAAAAATAACGTATAATAAAATAATTATTCCGATAATTATGGAAGCATATCCACCTACAAAGCCATGATTTCTTATCTGTTTTTTGGACATTAAGAGTATTTTACCTTCCCCTCTCGCTGGTAATTCCCAATTACGATAAAGGGCTATCATCCCGACAATAACCATCAAAACAGCAAACAATATTAATTTATAATTCATAAGAATGATTTTTTCTTAACTGTAACCTTATCCAACATCTTCATATTCACTTCAACACCAATTCCCGGTTTGGTTGGAACATCCATTGTTCCGTCTTTATTGACAAGAAATTCATGTTCAACAATATCTTCTTTATAATATCGCTTGCTTGCAGAAATATCTCCCGGCTTTCCTAGGCTGTCACGAACCATTTCGTGACAGAATGCTGCTATTTTATTTCAATTCCAGCATACTCAGTATCAACAGATAAAACTGAATGATCACCATTTATATAATTTCTTGCACTAGAATATTTAAAATCTTCTGGTCTTCCTACCAATCCAGCCTCTACTGGATTGCTGTGAATATAATGCAACTTAGTCCAAAACATCTTTTCATTTCTAATAACTTCGTCATCAAACCTCTGCATCCAGAATTTTCTTTTCTGGTTTTGAAATCCTTTCGAGGCATTCTTGAAAATAGTCGTTAAATTCTCGTCATTTTTCTCAACTTCTTCCATAATATCCCAGGCAGAATACTTTTTTATATCCCTCATAATATCAGAGATTGTTCCATACTTACTGTTTACTATAATGATCCAATGGAAATGTGATGGCATTATAACATAAGCAAGAATAATAAAATGATATTTTTTTTGATAGTAAAGAATATTCCTTATCAACAAATCACAATAAATATCTTTTATGAATACTCTTGTGAAATCAACAATCGTAGTTGTTACAAAGAAAATACTTTCTTCGGTTAAATTTAATCTGCCTCTTCTTCCCATTTCCTTCTCCTATAACTTCAGTCACGAAGTGGTTCGTGACTGCCGTGTAATATTGTTACGAATCATTTCGTGACTGCCCTGTATAAATTTTATTCTTAACTGTAACCTTATCCAACATCTTCATATTCACTTCAACACCAATTCCCGGTTTGGTTGGAACATCCATTGTTCCGTCTTTATTAACAACAAATTCTGGTTCAACAATATCTTCTTTGTAATAACGCTTGCTTGCAGATATATCCCCAGGTAAGGTAAAGTTTGGCAGTGATGCAAGTGCAACATTTCCTGCTCGTCCAATTCCACTTTCTAACATTCCGCCGCACCAAACAGGAATATTTTTAGATGCACAATAATCGTGTATAAGTTTTGATTCAGTAAATCCGCCAACGCGACCAGGTTTAATATTTATAACTCTGCAGCTATCTAATTCAATTGCAGCACGAGTATCATCAAACGAATGAATGCTTTCATCAAGACAAATTGGGGTTTTAAGATCTTTCTGAAGTTTTGAGTGATCATAAATATCTTCATAACCAAGCGGCTGTTCAATCAATAACAAATTTAAATCATCCATCTGCTTAAACAAATCTATATGCTTTAATTCATAAGCGGAGTTTGCATCAACCTGAAAGAGAATGTCCGAAAATTCTTTTCTTACTGCTCTAACAAATTGTATATCATTTCCGGGAGCAATTTTTATTTTTATTCTTTTATAACCTTCGGCAAGATAACCTTCAATTTTTTTTATCAATTCCGGCACAGAAGATTGAATACCAATGCTGACACCAACATCAATTTTATTTCTGGTTCCATCCATCATTTTTGAAAGAGAAATATTTTTTGATTTGGCAAACAAATCCCACAATGCTGCTTCAAGTCCGGCTTTCGCCATTCTGTGTCCGCGTACTTTTTCATAAGATGTAATTGCCTCATCAACGCTTGAAATATCTTTACCAAGAATTGATGGAATTAAAAAATCCTGTAAGATGTGCCACGCTGTTGTAACTGTTTCGTAAGAGTAAAACGGAGTGGATTCAGCAACACTTTCGCCCCAGCCTGTAAAGCTTTCTCCATCAACACGAACAATTATATGTTCTTCATCGTATTCAGTTCCCATTGATGTGGTGAATGGAGAAACTAATTCCATTTTAATGTGGCGGAGTTCGATCTTTTCAATTTTCATTTAATTCTTTCTACAATTTTTGAAACTGCTTTTAATTCTACCACTATAAATCACCAATAACTTTTATTAATCTCTGCCAAAGTTCACTTCCATTTTCTCCATTAGTCATTATCACAATTCCTGAACCATCCTTTGGACTGAATTGAGAATAACATCTGAATCCTGTTTGATTAGCTCCGCTATGATAAACAACATCTCCCGTAATTGTTGAATCAATTACCCAACCTAATCCTCTGAATCCCTGTAAACCTAAATTTCTTCCGGGTCTATCAATAGCATCTCGAGTATCAACCCGAATTTGATGAGTTAACATTTCTTTTCTGATTGAATCGAATAACGAAAAATCTTTTTGATCTTTCGGATTCACTAGCTCAATAAGAAACTTTGCATATTCATCAGGCGTTGTATAAAGCGTGTACGCAGCATTGCTGTGCAAATATTTTTTTCGCTCATTACAGATTCCTTCTTCATTATGTCCGGTAGAAATTTGTGAATTAAATTTCTCAGTCCAGACAAAGCTTGTAGATTCTAATCCAAGTTTATCAAACAGAATTCGTTTTGCAAAAGATTCCAAAGATTCATTTGTTATGTGTTCAACTACTCTTTGCAGATAATAAATTCCTTCACCGGAGTAATTGAATTTTGTTCCCGGTTTAAAATAAATTGGTAGCGGACTTTCATTCTCTTCACTCCCCTTTCGCCAATTAGGCATTCCACTCGTATGTGATAATATCATTCTTGCAGTAATTTGTTTTGGATAATCTTCATCCTGACTTACAAATTTTTCGGGGAGATAATCATAAAGAGGTTTATCTAATTCCAGTTTACCTTGTTCAACTAATTTTATGACAAGATATGCAAATACAGGTTTACTCATTGAACAGGCTTCAAACATAGTTTTATCAGTTACTTTGGTTTTCAATGAAGCGTCAGAAATACCAAAATATTTAGACCACGCAATTTTTTTATTCTGAATTAAACAGATTGAAACTCCTGGAACTTTTAAATCGTTCATTAATTGCGGAGCCAAAGTTTCTATTTTTTCTATTGTACTTGAAAAATCAGGAACTATGTTAAGTGACCCTCTATCAATCTTACTTAATGAAATATATGCTGCCCAACGAACATCATAATCTTCATCGGATAAAAGTTTTTGTAATTCAGAAATTGCTGAGCTTGCATCAGTTTGATATTTACCAAGTGCAAGTGCAGAACACCATTTTACATTTGTGTTTTTATCCTGAAGTGCTTTAATTAAAAATGGAATTGCTTGTTTACCGGCTGGACTAATTTTTTCTAATGCTATTGCAGAACACCATCTAATATTTTCGTCTGCAGCTTGCAATGATTTGATTAAGTACTCGACAGCAGGTTCCCCAATCTTTACTATTTCATTTATCGCATCACCATTTACAAATTGATCTTTGTCGCTGAATTTTTGTATAAGTGATTGAATTGCTTTTTCATCTGATGAAGTTATTTCTTGTGAAAATAAATTTGCAATTAAGATGAATGTTGCCAAAAGGATTAGAATGATTTGTTTCATTTAAAATATTGAATTTATGATTTTAAATTTTGTGTTTTGGTGCTTTTGTGGCAAAAAACAATTCGCCACTAAAACACAAAGTCACTAAACTGCACAAAAAAATCTCATTAAATTATTATGGATGAATCTTTGTACAATTAATTTTACTACCAAGTTCAGATTCAAAAGAAAATATTATCGGCATTCCGCTTGTATGAATAAATACAACAGGAGTCTTTTTATCAATAATATTTTTATTAACTAAATCAATTAAACCAGCTATAACTTTTCCAGTATAAATCGGATCAATTAAAATCCTTTCAAGATTTGCATTGCATCATATTTACCTATTACAATTTCTACAAAATCATATTAAAGTTTTCTTGCTTTGTTTCCAGCGCAGGCAAATCCGGTTAAATCATCACGCTTAATAAATAATTTTGACAAACCAATTTTATTTGCTAATCGTTTGACTTCATCTAAAGGAGTAGGAAGATTAATCAATTTTAAAGTTGGTATTTTACTTAGCGAGTGACTCACTTTTATTATCCTAAATTTTCAACAACTTGATTATAAATAACTCCACGTTCTTTTAATCCATTCAGAACAAAATCTACGCAATCAGGTTTTTGTCCAATATACTCAGGTGGACAAATTCCTTTTCTATCAAACAATCCATTAGCTATTAATCTTAATACGATCGTAGCTGTGTATCCAGTTGTTCTTGCCATTGAGTGAGTATTTGTTTTTTTATCATGACGATCTAATAAATTATATGTGCACCTAATTTTCTTTTTATCCTTTTCACCTTCAACAATTATTTTCATCACTGTAAATTCTTCATCACCTTCTTTAAGTTCCCACATCGGGAATAATAATTTGGAAGTCAAATCTATCGGTTTAATTTTATTTCCATTCACTTCAATTTCTTCCTGACTGAAAAATCCAGATTCCCGCAGCATCCGCATTTTTTCAATATGACCGGGATAACGAAGTGTTTTTTCTTTCATATTTGGTGCGTTTAATGTATCGGCTAATGTCCTTAATCCATCGCTATTAAATGCCTCAAGGGTACCAACTTCATCAAAGTTTAGAAACTCAGGATCAGACAAAGCAGGACGAATAACTAATTTTCCATTTTCAATATACCTGGCTGGACGTGTGTATTCTTCAATCACATCAATCGGTGAGAAGCCTGCTTTGTATTCATAAGGATATTCTCGCACAACTGGTAAACCACCAACATAGATTAATATTGTTTCTGTTTTATCAAGAATTGAATAAGCGTAGCCGCATAAAATATTACTCATTCCCGGTGCAACACCGCAATCAACAACTGCAGTTACATTATTATTTTTTGCAAGCTCATCAAGTTCAAAAGGATCTTCAGGAAAGAAGGCAATATCAACTACATTTTTTTTTGATTTAATAATTTCTTTAAGAGTGTTAAATCCCATAAAACCGGGAACAGCGTTTAACACAATGTCATAATCTTTTAATAATGAACTTAACTCTTTTTGATTTGAAATATCTATCTGGACTTTTTTTATTGGAAGCACTGAAGGAATTTTATCAAGATTATTTTTGCTAAGGTCAGCAACAGTAACATCAAAAGATTTTTCATTTGCTAAATCAATTGCCATTGGGCGACCAATTAGACCGGAACCTAAAACAAGTACTTTCATAATTTCTCCAAATTATTATGTTTTTGATTACAACAATTTTTGTTGTGTTAATTAAATAGATGAAGAAATTTTATAATCCACTGAATCGATTCATGAAATTGACTGTGTAACTGTTAATATTTTGTTTTAATGATTTCAAAGTATTTACTGCTTACTAATATCTCTAATTTACAACTCTAAGTATTGGAAAATTTTCTCCTTTTTTAAGAAGATGTTCAAACTGTTTATATGTAACTAATCCAAGTTCAGATTTGGGTTCGAGAGCAATAACAATCATATTATTTCTTAGCTGATTTACCGGAATAAAAATGTAATTATCACATTTAAAATTATTTTCTAACTCTTTCACTTCAACTATTGGATTTACAATTATATCTCTTTCAAAATCTATTGAATCTATTCCGCTTATAAAATATTGTTCAATTTTATCATCACTTGATTTTTTGTAATCGTAATATGTAAGTTCCTGTCTATCTGCCCAGTCAATAACTTCTTTAAGGTCTTTGGGAATTAAATATCCTTTAGGTCTTATAACATCATAAATTGATTTTACAATTGGGCGAAAGTCATTCACAGTTATGACTGTATCTTTGTTTGAATAATAAGAGAGCAGCGGAAGTTCTAATTTAGTACCATCTGCAACATGATTTAATTGAATCCCAACCGTATCGCTGACAGTATTATTAATAAGTTGCAATCTTTCATTTTGAACAAGCGTTATAATTTCGTCTTTATGATTATTAGCAAACTCAAGTAAACCCAGCATTCCAGTCATTTGTCCTTCGGCACGATGTTTAATGTTCTCGATGAAACCGTCTTCTCCATTCATACCTTCTTGAATAAAAGAAAAAGTGTTTTGTATTCCCAAACTTTGCCGCCCATCGTTAATATCATAAGTGCTGTATCTTATGTAATCAATCTCGGGTGGTCCACCTGGAGTGTATTCAAAGTAGGAAAAGTTTCTATCATTAAAATATTTTTTAATATATGGCAGGTAAATGTTTTTGGATACGTCCCGAATCTTTTGTGAAACATTTATATTTGTTGTTACTCCAACTTCTTCATCATTGTTTTCTCTATAACCAAACTTCTTGTCAGTTTCACCATAAGGAAAATATTCATGTACATCCATCGTAACTTCAAAAAGATATTTGTTAAATAAATTGTGAAGTCCAATCGTCTCCGGTTCGGTAAGAATTAAATGATTCCGATTTAAATCCATATTGTTACCATTTCGTCTCTGGTTTTTCTCAGAACCGTCAGGATTCATTTGTGGAACTAATGCAAAATCTATTTTATCAAACAGATAATGATTTTCAGGTTTTAATAATTCATTAATCAAAAGAAGCGAACCTTCTTTTCCAGACTGTTCATTGCCATGCTGCTGCGCAAAAATTAATACTTTTATTTTTGATTCATCTTTCCCAAATCCATTTTTAGAAAAATAAACAGCAAATAATTCTCTGCCTTCAATAGATTTTCCAATCACTTCACTCGTTATCAAATCTGATTCTTCATCAACTTCTTTAATGAATTGTGCAAGCTCTGTGTATGAAGTTATTTTTTGATAATTATTTTTTTCTAACGGGGTTAAAATATTTTGTGAAAAAATATTTATTGAAGCAAAAACAAAAAAAAGAAAAATTATTTTTATCATTTTAAAAGTACCATTGGTTTTGTTTCAGAATAGTTGGAAGTGGATAGTTTAAAAAAATAGATTCCACTGGAGAATTTGGAACCGTCAAATTCAATTTCGTAAAAACCCGGACTCATTTCTTGATCAATCAAAACAGCAATTTGTTTACCGAGAATATCGTATATTTTTAATGTAACATTCAGTTTTCTCACTTCGGTCGAAATGACAGAAGCGATTGTATATTTAATTTTTGTAGTTGGGTTAAATGGATTTGGATAATTTTGATAAAGCACAAACTCGTTTGGAACCGAATTATCAAGGCTATTATCAACATTCGTTAGATTATCAAATCTTCCTTCTGCAAGTAAGTATTTTATATCCGAATAATTAGTTAAGGAAAATCGTACATCATTCATGGCAACAATTTGTCGCGGCCCAATACTTCCGCTTGCACGATAGGTCGATGAGTCCACTTTTGTTGTTGCTTGTGCATCAACAATTAAATATGGAGTTTGAACACTGCCGCTAATCCAATTACCGGAAGAAGATGAATTTATTTTTAATCTATCGTTTCCATTCAGGTAAACACCGATGCGTTTTCTGTTGCGCATCATTCCCCAAAGTACAGCGCTCATTCTATTTTCATAAAAATCAGAGTTATCATAAATCATCGGTTGAAAAATTAAATCACTAAAAATGTTCAGCCCTTCATTGATAGTCATCTTGCCTCGATATCCAGCATATAAATCTGTATCTGTGTTTCCAATAAAATAATGACCGGAAATTTTTCCCGTATTACCAAAAAATATAACCGGTATTTGCTGCGCTAACGAATTATAAAACGCAGCTTTGACTAATCCAACAGGTTGATTGAGATAACTTAAAACGTTTAATGAATCACCAGCAAAAATAAAACAAGTTGCCTGGTTTATTTTACTCGCTTCAACCGGATCATTAAGATTTGAAGTGGTAATGTTTAATACATCATAATTGTAACTATTATTACTCAAATAATCTGTAATTGTAATCAGCGAGTTACCAAAACCCGGATGTGAGATAACTAAAACATTATTGCTGTTGTTTTCCGTTAAGAATGAATTGAGATTATTTAATTGTGCTGTTAGATTATTATTACCAGTCAAAGTAAAACTAGTCTGGGGATAGAACCATGGACGATTAACATCAAAATCTTTTGCGGATGTTGGAATAAATGAAATTTCATTATTTATAAAATCATATTTCCATCCTTTTGTTAAAAGGTGGGATTTCAAATTTTCAATTGTGTATTTGCCTGTATTGATAGCGGAATAATTTGTTATGGCATCTTTATAAAAAATTGAAACAGCGCCACTGCCCATAACTTCGCCAGTTCCATTTGGAGAAATGCAAATTGCTGTTCTATCATCAATACCAACACCTATTAAATCTACACTCGTATTGTAGTGCTGATTATAAATCATTGCAATCAATCTACCCTGTCTCGCTCTTTCGGTAAAGTGTGTATCGAACAAAACATTTGGAACAAGATTCAAAAAATTATTTTCAAATTTCATTCTATTGTAAAACGGATTTCGAAGAGCTTCATCAGGATAAGCTGAACCATTTTGCGCGCTAAAATCAACATTGCCAAGCACTGCGGCGCCAGCACTTGTACCGGCAATTACTCCACCATTCTGAAAAACAAAATTTATTGCTGAATCAACTTTAGTTCCTTTCCACAATCGGATATATTCCCACTGATCTCCGCCTCGAATAAAAATTGCTTTAGCTGTAATTAGTTCATCGTAAGTTGCTTGTTGATTTGCAACAGCGATTGATGGAATTGTTTTGTTGTAAGCAGTATCAGCACCAAAAGACATAAAATAAGTTGGCAGCCAGCTTGTAGCATCTGCAACATCAATAATAATTATTTTTCCGCTGTCTGATTTTTGAACTATCCAACTGTAAGGTGCATCGCTCCAATTGTTATAATCTTCCGAGCCGCCGCCAATTGCACAAACATAACCTTGTGCGCTAACATTAACAGATAAGAAAAGATAAGTTGCGATAAATATTTTATAGATTAACTTCACACTGCAGTTTCATTAATTCTTTTGAAACCGTGAATTGATTTCATTCAAAATGTTTTCATCAATCCATTTATAAAAATTCTCAGCTTTAGTTTTATCTATCCCTGATTTATGCCAATCAGATAAATTTTCTTTTGCTTGATTCATAATTTCTTTTTCAATAGGAATTAATTTCTGACGCACACCAGAATTTTCTTTATTCATCAGCGCCGCAATATTAAGATAATTTTCGCTTGCATCATTTTGATCTGAGAATACTTTGTCTTTCAACTGCAATGCAAGATTGCATAATGGTGCATTTCCTGTTTCATCAGCTTGAAGAATTTTTGGCATTGTTCCATCATCCAAAAGCCAAACGGGAATTATAACAGAAGTAAGCGGAAAACCAAGTATTGTCCACATTGTAGTTAAGGATGCAGATTCATTTTCTTTAACACCCTGAACTACTATTGCAGCAGAAGTAGAATGTCTTGGAATATAATCCCGAAAATAAACGTAATCGGATTTGTTCTCATCTACTGGTAAAGATTTTGTAAGATCGGTGTTAGTAAATGAATGGATTAAACATCTTGGAACATCATTAATTAAAAATTCAAAAGATAATTTTCCGTTATCGTATTTTTTAGAAAATATTTCTGATGCTGTTTGATACCGTATATATCCATAACCTTTATTCTCTTGTCCGGAAATCGAAAAGTTTGTTCTTATAAGATATCCATTCGGCGCAACAGCCGGATCATTAACATCATATTTGATAAACTTAAAATTACCTGTTTCATAATATGCTGCGCCGCCAATTGCATCGATAACCCCAAAGTTTGCTTCAACACCAAGAGGTTTAGGAAAATCATTAAGCATCTTTTCAAAATCCTCCAAGGTTTTGCATTGTTCCAATGCCATCTTCATAACAATACCTTCAAGATCGGAGATTTTTGTTGTGTCGTTAACTTTAAGATTGTATGATGCTGAGTTCATTATCCCAAAACCGAATTCATTAAATCCGCACCAAACTTCTTTATTATTTTTATCTTCGGAGTTTACCAACCCGATAAATCTATATTTGCCATCAAAGAAATAAACTAATTTATTTTGCAAAGCATCAGCATCACGATTTTTTAATAACAATGGTCTTCCATCGTCAGTTGCTTTGCCTGATACCACTGCGGTTGTGCAAGGCTGTATAGTTTGTGAGAGAATAAAAAATAGTAAGAGGCTAACTTGCTTAAGGCTTTTTTGCAAAAATCTAAAAGAAACATTTCTAAGGATCCCGAATGCTTTCGGGATAAGCAGTTTTTCTATTGTACTACGAAAATATTTCTCCCTTTGGTCGAAATGCCACCGAATTGATTTTAGCGGCACACTATGATATTTGCGACTAATGGATTCTAATATTTTCATAATCAACACATAACTTATTTTAATAAACACGAATTCAAAATTAGAAACTTAGATTAACTGAAATACGATGTACACTTGGTAAAATATCATAAAGTGAAAATGCGTAATCAAAATAAACCGCACTTCCGCCTAACGGAACATTAGCACCTGCACCAAATGTAAAATCCTGATCATCATAATTGTATTTATAGCCGCCGCGTACAAAAAATCTATCGAAGAATGAAAACTCAGTTCCAAAGTGAGCACGTTCATTATTATCATTTGGATGAGTTACATCAATTGCCCCGCGCATCTTTATAAAATCATATTCAAAAACATCAAACCCAATTCCCACTTGAAAATTTAAAGGCAGCGGGTAATCATCCGTACTTAAGCGGCTTGGTGTTAATCTGCTTTGCGGATAGTTATCATCTTTGCGATAAATAAAATCAAGATCAGGTCCGTCATATTTCAAATCGGCACCAAAGTTTGTCATGCACATTGCAATTGTAAGATTTTGAAAATCCAATCTGTACTGTGTACCAATGTCAAATGCAATACCGGCAGCGGTTTCATTCCAGATTCTTTGATTGACATACTTAACAGTTAAACCAACACTAAATTTATCTGTTAAATATTTTGCATAAGAAATTCCCAATGCGATATCGCCTGCATCAAAGTATCTTCCGGTTCCGTTTGGCTGTTCTTCAGTTGTTATTTCCATTTTATCAGTTGTAAATAAAACCATGCTTGCACCAAACGTTCCCATCTCGCCAGCATTATAAACAAGTGATGCAGCATTAAAATCAAAAAGATCAAACCAGTTCATGTAAGAAAAATGCGCCTGCACATTATTTACTTTTACAATTCCTGCAGGATTCCAGAAAATTGCAGATGCATCATCAGCCAAGCCAACAATAGCGCCTCCCATTGCTTCTGCACGCGCACCAACAGGTATTTGAAGAAATTGTGCTCCGGAAGTTCCAAGATTTGGGTTTTGTGCAAATAAATTCCCGAAGCTAACTACAAATAATATAAGTGATAATATTTTTTTCATTTTATTTCCTGCTTCAGATTATTTAATTATTGCAAATCGTTCTTTGTACTCGGAATCTTTTGTCTTAACAACATAGATATACATTCCGGCTGCTAACTCTCTTTCGCCTTCAGTTCGTAAATCCCAAATTTCAGTTCCGTTTGTAGAATTATGATTTAAAGTTTTAATCAAATCTGCATCAACAGTAAAAATATAAATTGTACACTCCGGCGGCAGATTAACAAATTGGATTTGCCGTAACGGCTCTCTTCTTAATTCTCCAAACTCAGGTTCATAAAGAGAAGAGACTATATATGGATTTGGAACCACGCGTATTTTATTCAATTCACTCGTAACCCGCTGCTGATCAATTTGTGCGCCTTTTATTTTAAATGAATACGAGTCATTAATATTTGGTTGAATTGGTTTAATCGTTTCAACTGAAAATTTATTTCCTGCCGCAGGTGGTGTTGCTGATGGAAAAACTATTCTCCCTTCAATTCCATCAAATGTAAATGTATCCGATGAAAATAAAGTATCGAGTTGTATATCTGTATCAGTAACAGATAATAAAACAAAACCATTATTATTTATTGATCCATTTTCTTCTATTGAAGCGATATAAATTTTATTTTGAACTAAACTTGCATCTACAACTGTAAAAACCATTTCAACATTATCTGTTCCGCCAATTCTTGATACATTATTAATAATTTGCGGCTCAACAAATTTTATAGAAACACCATCAAAAGTTGTTTGAATTTGATCTAACTGATGCGGTCGCTTTTTAATCACTGAATCCTGCTGATTGCGAACAACCGTCATCGCATAATTAATTGAAATTACATCACCCTGTTCCGGTCTAAATTCGGGCGCAGTTACTGAACTATCACGCATACTTACTCTTAAACCATCGCCTGAAATTACAAGGTCTCTTCCGCCGTTTGGATAAGGATATCCGGCTCTTATAACAGAGTTTAAAGTAACATTCTTTAAATCAAATGAGCTGGGGCTAGTAAATTCCAACGCATATTTGTATGGTTTAGTTGCTGCAGAATCAGTAACCAGAATTGAAACATCAGTTGCAAGATCACCTACCTCTTTTCTCGGTATAAAGCTAAATGTTGTTTTATACTCATTACCGGCAAGTGATTCATCATCAATTGCAACTGCTTCAAATAAGTAGTTTGAATTTCCGGTGTTTAAATTAATTACATCAATAGCCGAAACTGATGTTCTGCCTATTGCATTTGATCTGGGAGTAACAGAAACTGTATTTACTGCATCAAGTGAATTTCCAATCGGGCTTTCTAAACTTTCTACAAGTGAACTTCCTCTATCATAAGCAGTAATTGAATACCAATATTCAAATCCATTTATAACTGTTGTATCAACATAACTATACTGCAAGCCGGTGTTGCTGCCTGTTGTATTTACAAGATCAAACTCAACAACATTATCCCATGTAATTCCTTTATCTTTGCTTCTATAAAGCCTGTATCCTTCAAAATCATAACCGGAAAATTCATCATAACTTAGTTCTGCTGAATCATCCCAATATAAAGTTGCTTTAAAATCTCCGTTTGATGAAAATAATTTAGGACGACTCGGAGGCTTGGGTAAATTGAAGTTTGCATCAACAGCATTTTGGGCGACTGTAGCTGCACTAATTAACTCATTAAGTGTATTACCCGCAACAAATGCTGTGTAAAAAATCAAAGTATCGTCTGGGGCTAATGTATATGGACCTGATGAAACGTGTGCGAGTATATCCATTCCCGATGCTGGAATTTGTGCAGGATCATCAAAATGTAAGTTCGAACTGTTGGCAACGTGAAAATATTTATTTCCGATGGAGGAGTTATAGAGATTGGGATTTGAAGACATAAATCCATATTGAATAGAATCGATATCCGAAATATTATCATCATCATAGAGCATGTAATGCATATCTGTTATGCCTAACTCTGTTCCATTAACTTCAGGTGTCTTCAATAACATTATACCAAAAAATCCTGTTTTACCGTCCGGCCATTCACCGGAAATTCCATCATCATAAAAGTATAAAAGATTTTGATCCTTAATAAAATTAATTTTATCATCGCCCCATTCAGGTAAACCACCGCTGATATCTCCAACATCAATATCATTATGCAAACCGAAGTAAACACCTTGATATGTATTTTGGCTTGTGTTAGTAAGTTCATACTTAAAGTAAAGCGCATTTTTAGCAAAGTTAGTTCCAAACGCATAGCCTGTTTGTGCTAACTGTAATCCTAAAATCTGAACAGTATTATTGCTGTCATTAAAAACACAATAGCTGTCTTGATCAGATAAAATAATATTATTTCCATTTGCATCTTTTATGGGCCAGCCGCGCTGCAAATTCCACGAGTTTGGATCATCACTCATTGCAACTCTTGCAGTATCACTATTGTGATAACCAAATGCAGCCTCCCATTCTTCATTTGTAGTAAAGCGACCTTGAATAACATTACCGGGAATTCCAACAAACTGATTTACACGATAAATATAATTTTTCCCGCTGTTGATTGGAAACTCACCCGATGGACCCTGTGATATACTTCTTGGATAAAGTTTACCACGATTTTCAAAAAATAATCCAATATTGCTTGCATTGTGTATGCCTGCTGCACGATCCTGTATTCTTAATGTTTTTTGAAGCGGATCTTTTTCCGGCACATCTTTATCATATTGTGAAAAACTTGTTGAGGTTAGCATCAACAATATGATTAAGCATTGTATGTATAAAACTCTTCTCATTTTTTCTGCCTTAAGATAGAATGATTAATTAAATCTAAACGTAAAACCTAAGCGAACAGAACGCGGCGGTCCGTAATTGGAAGGATCGCGCATATATTCTGTTGAATATCCGCCGCTAGTAGTAAAATCAGGATCGCCTGTATCGCCATAAACATATAAAATATTTCGGTGGTCAGTTAAGTTTAAAATTTCTGCGAATAATCTTAATCTTAGTTTTCCATCAAACTTAAATTCTTTTCCGATCATCAAATCTATATTATACAATCCCGGCATTCTTAAAGAATTTTTCTCAACAAATCCAATGTCCCTTCCTGATGGCGTATATGGAATACCTGAGCTTGCCTTAAGTATCATACTAAAATCCATATTCTCAAAAACCGGTAAACCAAAAATCATTGGACCATCTTCTTCCGGAATTGTATAAGTGCCGCTTGCATTAAAAACGTGCGGGCGATCAAAATCTAAAAAGTACAATTGAGTTGATTCTGATGTGCCCGGATACTGCTCAGTTTCCGATGATGCACTTCCTTTAGCAACAGAATAAGTGTATGTAAGTCCGCCGGAAAAATATTTATTCGGTCTAACATCCAAAGTAACTTCAAATCCTTTTATATTCGCGTAATCTTCATTAACATAAAGCGTGTAGCCTGTGTAGCGTCCATCTATAAACGGAAAATAGTAACGAGTTCCAATCAAGCCTGTTATATCGCGGTAATAGGCTGTAACATTCATGGCAACGTTATCGGAAAATTGATGTGACAATCCAACCTCATAAGAAATCGTTCTTTGTGCATCAAGGTTTGGCTGTCCGAAAAGTGGTTCTCTTACATTTAAATCATACGTGTTGTTTTCAAATAGATATTGAAAATCCGGGTTTTGAAAAAAGTGTCCGTAAGAAAAATGAAGTTTAGTTCTATCGGATATTGGATGTGCAATTCCAAACCTTGGAGAGAATTGAGATCTGGATTTTACTTTAACCATTGAGTTTGGATCAAGTGGATTACTTCTAAACTCAACATTAGAATTTAGATAATCATATCGCAAACCAATATTAATAACCAGGTATGCTAACTCAATTTTATCCTGTACATAACCAGCGGCTTCAAACGGTTGTGTGTTATAATCATCTACATAAGGAAAGTTTCTTTTGGGATCATAAATTTCATACAATTTTAACCAGTGTTTTTTGTATGATAATCCAAACTTAACTTCATTCATTGCTCCGATTTGCCAAACAGCATCTGATTTAAAATCTACGGTTCCGGTTCGACTATCTACTAATTCCGGTGGATCAGACAAGCTGTAAAATTCAAATCCTGTTCCTATGTTTGAAAAGTATTGATCTTCAGTTGAAGACAAATATTGTGATGTATCTTTATCAATTCCAGAATAATATCCCTGGTTAAAGTATGATGCTCTTACATCATAGAAAAAATTATTCTCGATTGTATGAGTAAAATTTAAAGAACTTTGCCAGCTATCTGTGCGCTGTCTGTAATATTGTTCAGGAATATATTTATATGAATGTCTGTAATTTTGCCAGCCTCCCAAACTACCTCTGTTTGAAAATGCAACTTTTACAAATGGAATTGCGGTAGTTGTTATCTTACTGAAAAATGATTTTGTATTATTATAACCGAATGGAAGATAACTGCCGCGTTTATCAAGTTCACCCGAAATGAAAAAATTATATTCCGGCAGTATGATTGGACCGCTGATACTTCCGTTAATTCTGTTTTCATGCAAAGCTGAATAACGCTCAACACCAAACTCGCTTGTCCGTGCTTCCAGCTTGCCGGAAAATTTATCAGCTCCATCTCTTGTAACAATATTTACAACACCGCTTAGTGCATTTCCATATTCTGCATTAAAAGTTCCGCTTAACAAGCTCATTTCCTGTATCGCATCATTATTTATATCCGTTGCAAGTCCTCCGAGTAGAGGATCAACAACAATAGTACCGTCAATCATATACGCAACTTCATTTGATCTTCCGCCCCTGATATGAAGATTTGAACCACTGCCTGTAACTCCTGCTTGCAAAGAAAGTAATTCAGTAAAAGTTGAAACAGGTAAGGCATCAATTTCTTCGCGAGTAATTACAGATATACTGCTTGTTACATCTTTTTGAATAAGCGGCGTTCGGGCAGTAACAACAATTTCATCAACTTGATAAGCCTGCGAGTTTAATTCAATATTCAGTAAAGTTGTTTGATCAACTGTAATGGATACATCCTGCATCAAAGTAGTTTCATATCCAATAAAACTAAACTTAACATTATATCTGCCGGGTGGAATGTTAAGAATTACAAACTCACCATTAACATTTGTAGCAGCGCCAAAGTTTGTTCCTTCGATAATTATGTTAGCGCCGATTAATGGCTCACCGGTTTGCTTATCTTTAATTGTTCCGGAAAGCTTTCCGGTAGTTCCGGCAAATACAAAAAACGGTATGAACAGAAATAGTAAAAATAATTTTTTCATAATCAACTCTCGTTTATAACTTGATTCTGGTTAATCATAATTTCTCCTGATTCCTTAAGGATTTTTTTTGCTCTCTGTTTATCTTTGATTGCACAGGCAGTTGCAATTGCATTTATCAAAACAGAAATGGCTGCAAAGGAATTTGTGTATAGCATATTTTCACTTTTTACAATTAGGTTTGCTTTAGTAAAAAACGTTGCCGGTGATGCATGTTTATTTGTAATGGATATAACATCAATTTTTCTTGCGCTAGCAAATTCAGCAGCTTCAATTGTTTCCTTTGAGTATGGTGGAAATGAGAACACGATAAGCAAATCTTTTGGATTTAAAAAAAGTATATGCTCATTAAACAGTGTATGAGAATGCAGCAAAACCGACGAACTGATTCCAACCTGAGTTAATTGATACGCCAAAATTTCAGCCAGCAAAAATGAGATTCCTAATCCCGCAGTAAAAACACGCTCTGATTTAGAGATACGATCAATCACATAATTAAAAGTCTTTCGTTCAACAAGATTAAGAGTTTCATTAATATTCTTTATATCCAGATTTGCAACTTCAGTTAGTAAATCTTCTTCAATTCTGCGCTTTTCAAAAAGAGGAAAAATTTGTTTACTCTTTAATTCTTTTTGAAGAGACCCTGTTATCGCATCGCGTAACTCGCTAAAGCCTTTAAATCCTGCACGTTGAGAAAACCTTACGATTGATGCAACACTTGCACCTGTAGCAACAGATAAATCCTGAACGTTTACAAAAGGAATTTTATCAAAGTTATTGATAAAGTAATCAGCAATTTTTTTTTGATTTTTTGGTAACGAGTTGTACTTACTCGTAATTTTTTCTTTTATTTCTTTGTATCTATCCATAATAACAAAGGCTCACATTTTACTGTAAGCCTTTTCTTTATTTTTATTTAATCAATGTCATTTTTTTGGAAATCATACCTGCATCTGTCTGCAAAGAATAAACATAAACTCCGGAAGTAAGCTTAGATGCATCAAAATTATAATTATGTGTTCCTGCCCCAAGCGATTGATTAACAAGCTCTGCAACTTGTTGACCGAGTGTGTTAAAAACTTTTAAAACAACATTCGATCTTTCCGGCAATCCAAAAGATATTTTTGTAGATGGGTTAAACGGATTTGGATAATTTTGATCAAGAGTAAAGTTTAATGGAATGTTATTTAAATCAGATTCTACAGAAACAATTTGGTTATACCTTTGTTGTGCTTGTTCCAAACTGGCTAACATTGCTGTTTTGTTTGCTCCATAAGCAATTGCCAGATAAACAATTACCGAATCACCAGATGCAATATTTGTGGAATTGTAAGCTGGGATTAAAACCGGACTATCTACGTTCGGATCATTTGGGTCCGTAATAAATAATGAATCGAAAGAAGAATATGTTAGCCAATTATAAAATGTAGTATCACCAAGCCAATATTCTGAATAATAAACAAAAACTCCAAGAGATTTGAAATTATCTGAGAGTGGTTTATAGCCCACAGCTTCATTTTTAGTAACGCTAATAATCTTATTCAGTGACGAATATTGAACTGTGTCGTTACCGTTATAGGTACCCTGTACTTCCGGAATCAGTTCATGACCAACAATTGCATCAATAGCATTTGGCTCTCTATTTATAAGTGTGTACTTAACTATTATTGAGTTTTGATTTTGCCAGCAATAAACATTTTGTTTAGTTAAAACATTTGGAGGATTAGCTGAATAATCATTATTGTAACTTCCATAAATCTCATAATCGCCAAATGTTGGTGCGGCTAATAACTGTGTTGGGTCCTCAACTTCGTAATCATTTTCCAGATCAAAAACTGTCGTTGGACCGGTACCCACAAGAATTGCGGTTTTATAAACCTGCCTGATTGTATCGGGTAATGAATAAATTGCTATTCTTCCATAAGTTGTAACATAGACATTTATATTGTCAAGATATAGATCTACTTGCGCAAACATTGGTTTGCTTGTACTTAGTAATAAACTAAATACTATTGCCGAAAAAAGTAGTAGTTTTTTCATAACGCACCTCTTATAAATAATTGAACAATTAATTAACTAAAAAATCACTGCCACCCAAAAATGTTTGGCGGAATTAACAATAGTAGTCCTAAAAGCATTAAAATAATTTGTAATGGAATAACCCACCTTGCCCATTTTTCCCAAGGAACTTTTGCCATTGAAAGCGCACCCATAGTAACGGCAGAAGTAGGAATAATAATATTTGTGTACTCACCAAACTGAAAAGCTAATATGGCAGTTTGCCTTGATACTCCTGTAAGATCAGCAAGCGGAGCCATAATCGGCATTGTTAGTGCTGCCTGTCCGCTGCCGGAATGAACAAAGAAATTTATTACTGCCTGCACTACAAACATTTTTTGAGATGCAAAAATTGGTGATGATGATTGAATAAACGGTGCAAGTCCGTACAGCACTGTATCAATAATATGTCCGTCTCTCGATATTACTAAAGTTGCTCTTGCTAAGGCAACAATTAGAGCAGTTCCCACTAAATCTTTAGCACCATCAATAAAACCTTTTATTAGTTCATCACTTTTTAATCCACCGATAATTCCGGCGGCAATTCCCATTATAAAAAATGCAGCAGAAATTTCTTCAATATACCAGCCCAATGAAATAACACCAACTACAATCATTATTAGAGAAAGAGCAAAGGTTAAAAGCACTAGCTTGTGTCTTACTGTAAAAAGATTTTCATTATTGTAAACTGCTTCAAAGTGTTCATTCTTTCTTCGCTCATTATCGGAATCGAACATCGGACTAATTTCGGGTTTGCTCGTAACTCTTTTTACATAATAAAGCAAAAATGCTATTGCAACAAAAGTAGAAATCAACCAGCAAATTATGCGATAACCGATTCCGGAAAATAATGGAACATCTGCGATTCCCTGCGCTATTCCTACGTTAAATGGATTTAAATATGCACTTGCAAAACCAACGTGCGCGCCGATAAGCGGAATTGCAACTCCAATTATTGAATCGTAACCAAGTGCAAGACAGATTGGAACTATAATCAATACAAACGGAATTATTTCTTCATTCATTCCAAATGTTGCACCGCCCAATGAAAACATAAACATCAAAACCGGAATAAACATTTTTTGCAAAAACGATGATGAACGATGTGCCCTTGCCAATTTGTTGATAAGAGAATTTATCGCATCAGTTTTTGCAAGCACATTAAACGCACCGCCCACTATTAATATAAATCCAATTATTAATCCGGCTTCAACAAATCCTTTTAAAGGTGCGATAAATAAATCAAAAAAACCTTGAGGATTGCTGTTTACATATTTAAATGAGTTTTGAACAACAACTTCTCTTCCGTTTACAACTGCTCGTTCATATTCACCGCCGGGAATTATCCAGGTCATTCCTGCAATCAGAACAAGCAGAGAAAAAATTAATAAGTAAGTGTTTGGTACACGAAACTTAAATTTCTTTTTTGTTTCTGTCATTCGATTACTTTTTTAGTTTTCATATCAAACTTATCGCCGTTGATTAATACATTAAGTTTCATATCGGATATCCCAAGATTTCCATGTTTATCTTCGCGTATATTTTTCCCTTCTGTTGGATCATAAATTAAAACCTGGTTGTTGCCGATAACTTCAAAAGTTTCATCAGGATAGACAATTATTCCTGTTGATTCATCAATTGCAATTCCAAAAAGATTTGGATGTTCAATCAAAGCAGTAATTGTTCTGTTGTGTCTCTTGCGTTTTAAAAAATGCTGATCTACAATTGAATTGGTTAAAAATCCAAAACCTTGTTTTGTCTCAATATTATTTTTTTCAATTGTGATAAATGCATCGTTTGAATCTGAATTAACTAATTCATTTCCGGTAATCATAACTTCACTCATAACAGCAGCACCGGCACTTGAACCCCCAACAACGCCGCCATTGTTATAAATGTCAAAAACTTTTGCGAGTAGTTTTGTTCCAAGCATATCGCGAGTTAAATCACTTTGATCACCGCCAAGAAAAAAAACAGCATTTGCCCAATCCATTTTTTTTAGATTAACTTCATCATCAGCAGTTTCTTTTGTGAATAATAGATAATCTGATTTAGCTCCAAACTCTGCAAATTCTTCAACTTGTACTTTACTCCACTTTAAAGGATTAGACCCTGCATTGGGAATAATAATAATTTTAGCGTTTGATCCGCCTGCAAGTTCTACAAACTTTTTAACAATATCACGTGTTTGAACGCCGCCAACAATTACAAGTTTACCTTTTGTCTGCGAAATGCTTTCAAAAGAAAATATTAACATCAAAACAAAAACTGAAAAAAATATTTTTTGCATTTAACTAATCCTTTTTGATTAACTCTAAAGCTATCTCTGCTGTTTTGTTAAGGTCTTCAATAAAAATAAATTCATCATTTGAGTGTGGATTTTGTGCGCCGATACCAAGGTTAATTGATTCAATTCCGCGTGCATTTAATGAGTTTGCATCGCTGCCACCGAGCGAAATTGCAGGCACTGGGTCTAATCCAACTTTTTTAATTGCGTTTATAGTTTCTATATATACTGACGAACTTTCTGGAATTGTATAAGGCATAAAATCCCAGAAATAATCTATCTCAAACTTAGCATTAACTTTTTCACACTCCTCCTTAAATATTGTTACAAGCTGATCAAAATAATTTTCTGCTTTCTTTAAATTAAAAGATCTTACTTCACCTTCAAGTTCGGTTAATTCCGGAATTACATTTACAGCAGAACCGCTTTTTAGCAAACCAATATTCATAGTAGTTTCTTCATCAATTCTTCCGAGAGGTAATCTGCTAATGGCTTTAGCCGCAGCCAGCATTGAGTTGATTCCCTTTTCCGGTGAGATTCCTGAATGTGAAGCTTTGCCGACAATTTTTATAGTTAATCCTATTGCACCGCAGGCTGAATAAATAAAATTACCTGGGCGATAACCTGAATCAAAAATAAATCCTTTTTTAATCTCACCATTTACGCCAAGATTTTTAGAACCAAACAAAGTTGTTTCTTCACAAGTTGTAAATGCAACAGTAAAATCTTTTACAGGAATATTTTCATTAGCAATCTTTTCTAACGTGTAAAGCAAAACTGCAACACCAGCTCTATTATCAACACCAAGAACTGTATCGCCCGATGAAGTAATCTTATCTTCTAAAATAATTGGCTTAACATTTTCTGTGGGGCGTGCGGTATCCATGTGTGAAAGTAAAATAAAATTTCCGCCGCTTCCAATCTTACAGATTAAATTGCCTGTATTGCTTTTTGTAAATTCTTTGGATTTGTCTTCTGTAACAGAATAATTGTTTTTTGTTAGAAAGGATTTAATATAATCGGCGAGTGGTTTTTCATTGCCGGAAAGTGCGTTTATTCTTGCAACTTCTAAGAAAAGATTTATTAATCTTTGGTTGTTCATCTGTAACTCTAATTACAAATTGATAATTGTGTGTAATAACCGTTACAGATTTACAAAAAATATTTACTTAAGTCAAGAAGAGTTATTAAAAATTTTAACTATTCTTCTTCGGAGTAGGTTTCCAAATCTCCTTTTTTGATATAGCCGTCTTTAATCAAATTTTCGCTGGATTTATAAAGCACGATTGTAAGTTCATCAGTTTGATAAAAGCCTGTGGACTCAATTTTAATTCCATTAAGCTCTTTAGTCACTTTAACTTTTGAAATAAGTTTATCGTCAGCAATCAAAGATTTTTCAAATTTTGCTTTTTTGCCCTTCAGATTTGATAAAGCATAATAAACGCCTTTCTTTGCATTAACCAGCGATGACTCGATATCACTTTCAATTTTTGATTGTGAAAAAATGTTTTGAGTTAATAAAAATATTGGAAGCAGAAACAGATAAAATCGCATAAAGCCCTCTCTTTATTTAATTATATCTTAAAATTTATAAATAATAATCATTTCTGCAAGCAGGTTATAATTGTTTCTCAAATCCGATATTGATTACGAAATTCATGATATTTTTAAGCTGAAAATTTTATCTAATAACTCTCTTATGGCTTATGTTGTCGATCAAGAATTGATTTTTTGTATTGCAGAGTAAAATTTTCAAGTAGCGATTTTATCATTTTCTACAAAGTAAACCCTGTTGGTGGTTCTCTTTGTTTTTAATTCTGTAAACCTGAAATTACAGTAGTGGAACTTGTCAAAAAACCATTTTTAGTTATTTAAACTGTCTTTAATGCTTTGCTATAGCGGATTTGATCAAAAAGAATTAACACAATAGATTAAATAAATATTCACTGACAATACTTATATTTTAAATAATAAAAATAGTTTGTTTGTTTAATCCGCTGATTTAACAAATTTAAAAATTGACTTACCTTTAGCTTATATAATTAAAATATGTTTACAATGTTTAGTATTTATGATTAAAAACGCTACAAAACTTTTTGAGGAAATATTTTCGGAAGAGATTATCTCAAACGAAAGTTTTCGCTCAAAAGTGCTTGCAGGTATAATTGGATTTTTAATCGTACTTGTATTATTGCTTTCGATAGTGTTTAACAAACAGTTCAAAGACATCTCTCATTTCCCAATTATAATTGAATTAACATTACTTATACTTGGGGCGATACTTGTACGTGCGCTTTTTGTAAGTCGGGCTGTTAAAAGATGGAATCGCTTTGGAGTAAAAGCGTTTATTATTATACGATATATAAATGCGTTTATAGAAATCAGCATCCCAAGTGTTATACTTGTTTTATATTCCTTTCAGCTTCCATCGGTTTATCCGTTGTTTACTCCACTTGTGTTGTTATACTTTTTAATAATTATGCTTTCCGCATTAGAACTTGATTTTAAACTTTGTGTTTTTACCGGTTCGGTTGCTGCACTTCAATATCTTGCAATTGCATGGTACTTAACAACAAAACCTTTTCCGGATGAGTTTATTAGTGCAGTTTCCTTCTTCCCTTCTTACATCGGAACGGCAGCTTTGTTTTTTATTGCTGGTCATACTGCAGGATTAATTACCAATCAAATAAAAAAAGGATTACTAAAACATTATAAAGTACGCGAAGAAAGAAACGAGATTCAAAAACTTTTTGGTCAGCAAATTTCTATTGAGGTTGTAAATGAATTAGTAGAAAATAAATATGAGGTTCAAAGTAAGGTTAGATTTGCCGCTATAATGTTTTTGGATATACAAAATTTTTCAATCTTTGCTCAAAATAAATCGCCTGAAGAAATTATTGCTTATCAAAACAATGTTTTTTCATTTATCATAGAAATAATAAACAGGAATAGAGGGATCGTAAATCAAATTATGGGCGATGGTTTGATGGCTATTTTTGGAGCCCCGATTGAGCATGATAATGATTGCCAACTTGCTGTTAATACGGCGTTGGAGATACATAAAGAATTAAAACGAAGAAGTGACAGCGGAATAATTCCCGAAACAGTTATTCGAATTGGAATAAATGCCGGTGAGGTTGTGACAGGAAACGTTGGAACAAGTGAACGAAAACAGTATTCAATTACGGGTCAGCCTGTAATAGTTGCCGCCAGGCTTGAACAAATAAATAAAGAGTTAAATTCTACTATTCTCATATCAGAATCAGTTTATAATAATGCTGAAATAAATTTTGAAACCATCAAACATCAAGATGTTGTTATTAAGGGGATTCCAAATCCAATGAATATATATCAATTAATTTGATTCTGTAAATTATTATTAAAACATCTATTGGATAAAATAATTTTGAGCTTTATGTTTGTAAGGAATAACTAACATATGTAAGGATAAACTGACAGTCAGATGATAGTACATAAAATCTTAAATGAAATTTTTTCAACTTATTCCAACGTTGCTGTGCTTCGCGCTTTACAGGATAATAAATTAGGAGCCTCGGGTCGAGAAATTTCTAAAAAGGCTGGATTAAGCGCTCCTTCCTGCTTACAAGCTTTAACTAAACTTGAAAAACTTAACCTTGTAATCAGACAAAAAGGCGGAAGAGATCATTTGTTTACTTTAAATATTGATAGCGTAATTTTAAATGAAGCTATCTTGCCAATACTTGATTTTGAAAGAAATCTATTAAGCAAGATTCAATCTGAAATAAAAAAAACAATAGGCAAACTATCTTTAAGTTTAATTTTATTTGGAAGTGTTGCTCGAATTGAAGAAAATTACGAAAGTGATTTTGATGTTGCGGTTATTGTGAAGAATTCCGAGAATAAACTTAAAATTGAAGATAAACTTACCACACTAATTTTGAATTTGAAGAAACGATTTGGAATAAATTTATCTACAATAATTTTTACACAAAAAGAATTTATGAAAAAAATAAAAAGTAAATCACCGCCGGCAAATAACATAGTTGAAGATGGAATTGTGTTTAGTGGTTTATCGATCAGAAGAATATTAAATGACTAAAAAATCACCACACATAAAAATCAATTACAATAAATATTTATCTTACAAAAAAATTGCTCAAAGTTTTTTTGATGCTGCAATTGTTTCTACTGAATTTAATTATTATAACGCAGCAGGTGTATTATTTGTACATTCTGCCATCGCTTATTCTGATGCGATAACAATAAAACTAAGTTCGGCTAAAAGCAGCGGTAATAATCATATGCAAATTATAACATTTCTCGATGAAATTTTAAAAGAAAGCTTGGAAAAATCTAAAGCATTAAATCACTTAAGAAAAATAATTGATCAAAAGAACTTGGTATCATATTCCGGTGATGAATATAACAAAAAGGATATAACTCAATTACAGAAGTATGCGGAAAGATTTCAATCGTGGGCTTTAAATATTCTTAACAACTAATTATAATCATTGTAAATGCAACGAGTAAAAATTGACCTTCCAAATAAATTTATTTTTTCTACGGAGATTTCCGTTAGAGTTTATGATGTTAACTTTGCAGGGCATCTAAGTAACGATTCAATTCTTTCGATGGTGCATGAAGCACGAATATTATTTCTAAAAAATTGGGGCTACTCAGAAGTTGATACGTGCGGTGCTGGAATTATTATGTTTGATGCAGCTCTTCAGTACAAATCACAAGGCTACCACGGCGATGTTTTACTTTTTGAAGTAACGGTTGATAATTTTATTAAAAACGGATGTGATTTTATTTTTAAAATAACAAACAAAGCAAACGGTAAAGAAATTGCTCGTGCTAAAACAGGTATTGCTTTTTTTGATTATAAAATTAATAAACTTGTTTCTGTCCCTGGAAAATTTAAAGAGCTAATTGAGAATCAAAAAAATAGAAATGTAATGGGTAATTCTTTTGTTTGATAACATATTATTTACCGCAAACATTGTTGCACCTGTATTTTTAATAATTGCAGTTGGGTTTTTTGCCAGAAAAAGAAAAATAATAAATGAGGTCTTTGTAGATGTTACTTCAAAATTTGTATTTCAAATATCACTTCCGGTTTTTATCTTTCTAAAAATTTCCGTTCTGGATTTATCACAAGTTTTTGAGTTTAGCCAAATCGCATACATCTATTTCGGTACAACGATTACTTATCTTTTAATTTGGCTCGGCACAATTCCATACATTAAAAATCCTGCGGATAAAAGCGCATTCATTCAAGGTGCATTTAGAGGCAACTATGCAATTGTTGGACTTGCATTAATCACAAATTTATTTGGACTCAATGCACTTGGCAAGGCAACAATAATTTTAGCTTTCTTGCTTCCTTTGTATAATGTGCTTGCAGTGATTGTATTAACTATTCCATTACGCAAAAAAGAATCACCAATAATCAAATCCGCTTTTTTAGATGTACTGTTAAACCCATTAATACTTGCAGTTGTTTTTGCTTTACCGTTTTCATATCTAAAAATAAAACTACCCGGTATGTTTGTAACAACAGGAACATTTCTTGCTGATCTTGCTTTGCCGCTAGCATTAATTGGAATAGGCGGCTCACTAAATATTGAAAATCTAAAACGTGCATCTAAACTTGCGTTCTCCGCATCAGCGATAAAAATTATCGTAATACCAATTGTACTAACATTCGGAGCTTATCTTTTAGATTATAAAGATGTTGATTTAGGAATCATGTTTATTTTGTTTGCCTGTCCAACAGCAATTGCAAGCTTTGTTATGGCTGATGTAATGGGTGCAAACTCTAAACTTGCAGGAAATATTATAATGATAACAACACTCGGTTCGGTATTTACAATATCATTAGGAATATTAATTTTAAAAAGTTTTAGTTTGATTTAATAGAGAAAGTCATTGTGATGGCGATAAGCCGAAGCAATCTAATAATTGTAAGATTACTTCGTATTATTTTGCATTCTAGCATTAAAAATGAAAAGCACGTTACAACTAAATAAAAATATTTTTTAATATGAGGTTTAAATGAAAGTAATTGTTGATTTTTGCATCGTTCCAATAGGAGTTGGTCTGTCCGTTTCAAAATATATCGCCGAGTGTGAAAAAATAATAAAGCAAGCGGGACTAAATTCAATGCTTCATGCTTATGGAACAAACATTGAAGGCGAGTGGGATGTTGTATTTAATGTTGTTAAAAAATGTCACGAACGAGTTCACGAAATGGGTTCACCAAGGATATCAACAACATTAAGAGTTGGGACAAGAACTGATCGCGATCAAACGATGGAGGATAAAATAAAAAGTGTACAGCTAAAAATTTCAGAAGATAATATTGTTTGAAACTATCTTTAATTTTTTATCGTTAATATATAATCACCAAACAAATAATTTGAGATCACATAAATGAAACATGATCAACCTAAAACTCCAATTGAGAGATTAACTTATCCAATTCAGGAATTTCTTCATCAAGAAGCATCTGGCGGTATATTATTAATAATCGCAACTGTAATTGCACTTGCATGGGCAAATTCACCTTTCGCAGATTCATATCACAGCCTATGGCATACATATTTTACAATTGATTTAGCTGGAATGAGTTTAAAGTATTCCCTTCATCATTGGATAAATGATGGATTGATGGTGATATTTTTCTTTGTTGTAGGATTGGAAATAAAAAGAGAGTTATTTGTGGGTGAACTATCCTCAGCAAAAAAAGCTGCGCTGCCAATTGCCGCTGCTTTAGGCGGAATGGTTTTTCCCGCATTAATTTATTTCTTTTTTAATTCGGGAACCGAAGCATCATCCGGCTGGGGAATTCCAATGGCGACCGATATTGCTTTTGTTGTTGGAATACTTGCACTGCTTGGTAAACGCGTACCACTTTCATTAAAGATTTTTATTCTTGCCCTTGCAATTGTAGATGATCTTGGCGCTGTTTTAGTGATTGCGTTTTTTTATACTTCAAATATTTCTTTTACAAGTTTAATAATTGCGGGTGGATTAATAGTCTTATTAATTGCCCTGAACAAAATGGGTGTAAGAAATTTACTTATTTATACATTTGTTGGAATTGTTCTTTGGCTGGCATTTCTAAAATCCGGTGTGCACGCAACCGTTGCAGGTGTTTTACTTGCTTTTACAATTCCTGTTTCATCCAGGATAAATACGAAGAAATTTAAAAATGAAACTGAGAACCTGTTGAAGGATTTTGATAATGCCGGAGAGCATGGCGAAGATGTTTTAACAAATTCGGAGCGATTAACAATTATCGATCATATAGAAAATAACTGTGAGAAAATATTAACTCCGCTGCAAAGATTTGAACAGGGGCTTCACCCATGGGTTTCGTTTCTTATTATGCCGGTTTTTGCGCTTGCAAATGCAGGCGTTACAATCGGCGCAGGATTTTCCTCCGCACTTACTCATTCTGTTAGTCTTGGTATAATATTCGGATTATTTATTGGTAAACAAATTGGAATATTTGGATTTTCATATCTAGCAGTAAAACTAAAAATTGCTTCTGTACCAGAAGGAGTTAGCTGGAAAAAAATATATGCGGCTTCAATTATTGCCGGTATCGGATTTACAATGTCTTTGTTCATTGCTAATCTTGCGTTTGATTCGGAAGAACTTTTAAATATTGCAAAAGTCGGAATTCTTTCAGCATCATTAATTTCAGGAATTATTGGATTTTTAATTCTTAAATCTGCATTGAAGAAAATGTAATTTCAATTGTAAAATTGTTTAATTGCTTCATTGTTAGCTTGATCAAAAAGCTGAGATAGATTTTTAATTTGAGTTTTTGTTATCGCTTTAATTCTTTTAAAGTTTTAATCCTTCCTCAAGTTCAGGACAAGTTTTTGATTTTTAACATTTCACATCTCTCTATCATTGCCTATTTTTGAACATCAATTTTGAATAGATATTTTAACAAGTATGGAGATTAAAATGTATAAACTAGTTTTATTACGCCACGGGGAAAGCACCTGGAATAAGGAAAATAGATTTACAGGCTGGACCGATGTTGATCTTTCCGAAAAAGGATTAGTTGAAGCAAAAAGCGCCGGTGAAGTTTTAAAAAAAGAAGGATATAAATTTGATATTGCTTACACTTCAGTTTTAAAAAGAGCAATCAGAACTTTATGGATTACACTTGATGGATTAGATTTAATGTGGATACCTGTTATTCGCCACTGGAGATTAAACGAAAGACATTACGGAGCTTTGCAAGGATTAAACAAAGCTGAAACAGCACAGAAATTTGGTGAAGATCAAGTAAAAATCTGGCGAAGAAGTTACGATACACAACCGCCGGCTTTAGAAAAAAGTGATGAAAGATTTCCCGGAAAAGATCCGCGCTATGCAGATTTAAAGGGTGATGAACTTCCATTAACGGAATGTTTAAAAGATACAGTTGCTCGTTTTGTACCTTACTGGGAGGGCACGATTGCACCAATGGTAAAATCAGGTAAACGTGTTTTGATAACTGCACACGGAAACAGCTTGCGTGCGCTTGTAAAGTATTTTGATAATGTTCCCGAAAATGAAATTGTTGAGTTAAACATTCCAACAGGAATTCCATTGGTTTACGAGTTAGATGAAAACTTAAAACCAATTAAGCATTATTATCTCGGCGATCAGGATGCAATTGCAAAAGCTGCGGCTGCAGTAGCAAATCAGGGGAAGGTGAAATAAAGCACCCTAAGGAGGAATTTAATTATTATTTTTTTATGTAAAGAGATGGAAACTTTAATTCATTTATTAAAGTTGTCATCTCTTTTTCATTTAAAACTACTTTCCAACATTCTCAAACGGAATTTTGTACTGATCTCCAACGCCATCAAACTTAGCTTTACCAAATTTATTGCCAACGATTAAGTTGATGCAGAAAAAGTAGTTTGATAATTCCCAAAAAATGTTCTAAGTTACTACCGTAAGTGGCTCTTAATAGCATAGTGATAATTGTGAAAAGGAGTTAAAAGATGAAACCGCAATTCTTTCTAATAATTTTTGTTTTATTCATTTACAGTTGTTCTGAAGATCCGAATGAAAATAATCAAAAACTAAAAGTACAAACCAACAAATCATCCTATCAAAGTAACGACTCAATTAGCTTTATCATAAATAATTCAAACTCTTCAACTGCGCATCTTGCAAGCTGCTGTACATCGTTAGCATTTTATATTGATAAAAATGAAAATGGAAATTGGCTTGAACATTCTAATTTTGGATTACCTTGTCTTGCGATGTGTCCAGGTATCGATCTAACAATACGCTATATGGAAACTATAACGAATAGTTTATCATTAAATGAAAACGGAACATACCGTATCAGGATTCCATATTCGTTTAATTCCAATTATGTTTTTGAAAATGAACTAATTAGCAATTCGTTTACAGTTCAATAAGTACCTGTAAGGATATGGCTCTTAATAACTGGTAATAATTTCAGGTTAATTTTCTCAAAAAATTAGAAGAATCAATTTATTCTAATTAATTTAGCCTTGACTTTATATTCCAAATTCTCAATTTTCTCAACCAAGATATAATCCTTTGCTAACAGGAGTTACAATATATGTTCAAAAAATCAGCTTTTCTTTTTACAACTCTAATTTTATTAAGCTCTTCATTGCAAGCACAAACGGTAATTGCAAAATACGCAGGTGAGTTTATGGCACTTGGCGTTGGCGGTCGTGCACTTGGAATGGGCGGCGCCTTTGTTGCCGTTGCAAATGATGTTACATCCGGCTACTACAATCCTGCAGGGCTTGCAAATATAAATTATCCACAGCTTTCTTTAATGCACTCGGAGCAATTTGGCAATTTGGTTAATTACGATTACGGCTCCGTCGCTATTCCCTTTCAAAATGATATGAGTTTTGGATTAAGCATAATGAGATTAGGCGTTGATGGAATTCCTGATACACGTAAAGCCTTAATTGATGCTAATAATAATGGTGTAATAGATATCAATGATAATGATAGACTTGATTACAGCAGAATAAGTGAATTCAGTAATCAAGATTGGGCGTTTTATCTAACCTTTGCAAAAAGACAAACTGATGATTTTTATTGGGGTATAAATGCTAAAATTATCAGAAGAGATTTAGCAGAGTTTAGCGCAACAGGAATCGGATTTGATGTTGGCGCTTATTACATACCAATGGAAAATTTATTTCTTGGTGCAAACTTACAAGATGCAACAACTACCTTGGTTGCCTGGAGTACCGGCAGAAATGAACTTGTATCCCCCACTCTAAAAGTTGGTGCGGCTTACAAAGTTATAGAATTTCTTGGCGGATATATTATGCCTGCTTTAGATTTTGATATAAGATTTGAAAACAGACGTTTTGCATCAAACTTTAATGTTGGACCTGTTAGTTTTGATATGCACGCCGGATTAGAATATACATTTAAGAATTTGATTTACGTTAGAGGCGGCTACAACGATGTAAAACAATTTACAGTCGGTGCAGGTGTTAAATTGCCAAAACTTAATATCGATTATTCTTTCGCTAGATTTAGCACTTCAGCAGTTGAAAGATTAGATGATTCACATAGAATTTCTATAATGTTAACATTAGAAGAACCAAGATTTTTACGCAGTGGTATTTAATTTTTTTGTACATCGAAACGAAACAAAAAAAATCCTTATTCATTATCTCTGAATAAGGATTTTTTATTTTAAAGAATTAAAAATTTACTTTATCAGTTCTTTAATTTTATTTACATAAGTTTCAATAGGAACAAGTCCAACGTGTTGATCAACAACGTATCCTTCTTTATCAACTATAAATGCAGTTGGTATTCCTTCAATTCCGCCATAAGCAGCTACTACTTTTTCATCCCCATAAACAATTGGATAATTGATTCCGTAACTTTTAACAAATCCGGGAACATCTTTTATCGTCTTCTCACCATCTAGAGAAATACCAATAATAACAAGATCATCTTTAAAATCTTTTTGAATTGAAATTAAATCAGGAATTCCTTTTCTGCATGGAGGACACCATGTTGCCCAAAAATCTATTATTACAACTTTACCTTTATAATCAGAAAGTTTAACTGTTTTTCCTTCAATAGATTTTAATGCAAAATCCGGCGCCTTATCATCAGATTTATTTACAACCGTGGAATTTTCCATAACGTTTGCTGAGTTATTGGTCTCAGAATTTTGATTAGCAAGTTTACTATTGTCTCTATCGCAGCCTAAAACGTTAACACTAAATGCTATCATAATTAATAAAATAATTTTTGTGCTCATTAAATGTCCTTCCTTTTAATAATTTATTTTTCAGTATTTAATTTTGTTGGAGTATAATTTGGTGGATATGGACCCTCTTCCGGCTCGGTTCTGGTATTGTTCACTATAAAAAATATCAGCAAAATTATTATTGTAATTACAGTCCAGATTGTACTTTTTAACTTTGGATCCATTCCAGGTTTATTATTAACAACCTGCTTTCCAATTTTTCTTTCGCGATTTGCGTTGTTATTTTTTTTTGCCATGCTTCTTTCCGTAAGATGTCTTAATTATTATTTGGTTTCATTAACATAAAAATGATTGGTTAAAATTAAAAGGAATTATAAGGTAGAAATTATTCCGATTTTTAGTTTTTGATTTATGTTTTATCAGAAACAGTTTCACTAAAAGAAAAAATGTGACTGTTAAAAGATTTAAGCTCAACAAACAATCCTTTTTCCAAAATTTCTTTTGTAGAACGTTTATATGTTGTTTGATTAAGCAAATCTGATAAAACTATTTCATCTGAATTGGGTTTTATTTCAAACTTTAATCTGCAGCGTGATGTTGAATGATTATAATTTACAACAACAATTCTTAGTTCATTTTCCAGGCGCCATTCCCACGCGAGCAAATTTTCAAAAGTATAATCATTTTCCGCAGCAGAATTTGTTTCGAGCAATTTCCAGTTTCCATTTCTAAACACATCAGCTTTTGTAATGTTAAATAGGTTGCGATAGAATTCCTTTATCTTTTCATCCTGCTTTTCTTCAGGCTCTCTGCCAAGCTGCACAGGCAATTTAATTTTTTTCCCATCGCACTGTCCATCAAAATAAAATGCAATTCCCGGAATTGTACTAATAATAACCGCCGCCGCCATAGATCTTTCTCTTCCAAACTTTATTATCGCGCGATCTTCATCGTGGTTTTCTAAAAATCTAACCGACTTCTGTTGATATTCTATTTCCGCCTGCAAATGCTCTATAATACTATGAACATTGCCTGCAGCAAGTCTATCCGTTAAGCGTTTATCATAAGTAAAATCAAAACCAAGATTTTGTAATTGCCATTCAAGATCCCAATACGTTTCTGCAATAAAAATAAAATCACTCCTTTTATTTTTTACAGAAGTGATTGCTTCTTCCCAAAATTCTTTTTCAGGTTTTTCAAATCCATATTTTTTAAGTACACCAATCCAAGTGTTATAAAAAATATTATTTAGCGGCAGCATCGCCATATCGCATCTAACACCGTCACAAAGTTCAGTAAGTTCTATCAAAACAGAAGTAAGATATTTACGCGCTTCTATGCTGTAAATATTTATTTGTGCTGTATCCTTCCAAGGCGGAAACAATGGATCGCGCCCGTGTGCAAGATACTCTTTACTATTAGCCGGCGATGGATAAAATGTATAAGGATCGTTCTTATAAATATATTCATCCGCATGAAGGAAAATTTCCTTGTTCGTCCATATCATGGATGATTTAGCGCTAAAGTGATTGCAAACAAAATCAAGTATAAGTTTTATACCTACATCATTCAATCTTTTCTTGAAAGTGAGCAAATCGGCTTTAGTGCCTAATAAAGAATTTACCTCGTACCTATCAATGGAATAGGGCGAACCGATAACATCTTCTTTCTGCCAATCCTTTAAAGCATTGTTGTATGATGAGATTAAATCGGGTTCAAAACAATATTCATCAATTACGGATTTGTTGTTATCCCAAACGCCCATCAACCAGATCATATCAATACCAAGCTCTTTCCACTTAGCTACTTCTTCATCCGGTATAGATGTAAGAGTACAATCACTCCCAAATCGTTTTATCCAAATACGAGCATTTATTTCAAGCAATCTTGGGTTATTATTTTGTTTCATTTACACTTTATATCAACAGTTAAAATTATTAAAAGCCTTGCTTTAAAGATAGAAATAAAACAGATGTTAATTAAGAATTAATAATTGTAAAAAATAATTTAAATTTTTTCAGGTAATAATTACGCAATTGTAAAGAATTTTTAACCTATTACCGATTGTTGTACATCTAAATAAAAACTTTTATTCAGAATGAATAAATTATTGTCTGATAATTCAATATTTTAATATATAAGATTATTGTGCGCTATTAAATAGCTCGATATTTAATTGGAAATGATGTTTTTTAGTGATGAAAAAGCGCATCTAATAAAAGATAAATCCAAACATTAAAAACAACAAAAGGAGTATTGGTATGATAATTGTCTTAATCACAATCCGTTTTGGTTAGTTGAAAATTAATTTTAAGCAAATTCAATAAATAGAGTTTTAAAAAAGAAATACTGAGGAGACTGATGTCAAACACAACAATTAAACCAAAAGACAGCACAACAAGAAGTCTTTTGAATCCCGATGTAGCAAACAATGAGCTTGAGTTAGAACTTGAGGAATACACCAAATCGGCTGTAAGAAATATTAAGTTTACAGTAGTACTAAAACCAGCAATCATATCATTATTTGCTTTATTAATATCTTTTTTTTTAGATCTGTCTGAAGTACCGATTTTAGGTAACATCACGATTGATCTTGCAAGATCACTTTTTCCATCCTGGCAGCCTGCAACCGGTGATGTTATACCGTTTAGATTTTGGTGGCTTCCATTAGTTGCTTATGCGTTTTTTGTTTTGATGGCATATTTAGCATTCAACAAATTGAAGTTAGAAATAATCAGAACTCCTGCCTCAGGAACAATTGACAGAATAATTAATTCTTATACAAGTATAATTGATAGCGTTGCAACTGCGCTGCCGCTTATAGGAGCAGCAATACTTTTAATAAGTATTAAGCTTGGAGAAGAAATATTTTTAGGATTATCCGTTCCATTTGAAGTAAAAGCTTTGATAGTTCTTGCACTCGGTAAACTTTTTGAACCTGTATTGGATCAACTTGGTGTTGAATTTCAAACAGTTGTAAATCACGTTTCGGATATTAGAGATAAATATTTTTCAAGAATACAAGTTGAAAATTCTAAAAATATTTTAAAGCAGCTTAACAGCGGCGGTTCAGGTGTTGGCGGTACAGAATTATCGCTTGCAGATGTCGAAAAATTCAAATTGCTTGTTGAGCAGTCAGCAAAGCTTAGTGAAATAATGAACAAAAATTTCACTTCTATAAGTGTGCTTGCTGATAAAGTTAATCAGATTGAAGGCGTAAGTTCACAAAAAATAGTTGAGCTTAGCGGTTTGGCAAATGCATTAAATCAAGCTTCACAATCTTTGGGCGATGAAAAAACATTAACCGGATTAAAACATTTAGAAGCAATTGTATTAAAGAAATAAAAAAGATTTTAAAATGATAAATAAAAACAGAGACAGTAAATTTGTTATTTACCAGGTGCTGTACATCTTTGTTATTACAGTGCTTGCGCTTAAAGGAGCAGATCTTGATTTACGAAGAGTTGCACTTGAAGAAAATACAGTTCAAAAATCTGTTAGAGATTCACTTATTGCTGTGTTAGATTCCCTTTATTCGCTCGGTATAGATTTTTCAATAAAGATTGATCCAAATGTTGTTGTGGAAAATGAACATATGAGACAACAGTTAGCGGAGCTTAACAGAAAATTAGAAACAATCAAAGATTACGTTCCACCCTTAAAAGAAGAACCAAAAAAAGAAGAAGTAGTTGAAGAACAAATACAAATGCAATCCCCTATTTCTGTAAAACAAACATTTATCCAACATACATGGAATGTTGCAAGAAATACCGGGACGGTATCTACAAGCATTTATGATCCTAAAAATATGAATACACCGATTGTAACTGTTCCGGCGGGACAGGAAAAGAAATTTGATCTAACAGATCAAACAGAAGTTGTATTAAAGTTTGGATCACAGGAAGAAAGAATAAAAGTTCTTCCTAACAAGGCTCCTGAAATAAAAATTGAACGTGTCACTACAAAAATGAACTCAGCAGATATTTATGTAAAAGATTTGCAGCGCATAACCGCATTTAAAGTTACAATTATCGATCAAAGACCAGATCAGTTAAAAGTAACTTATACTGGACCTATCTCAGTCTCAGGTCCAACTAAAGACAGCAACGGAAATATTATATACAATGTCTCACTAAAAATTGCATCAACAGAAAATGCTTTTGATAGTTGGTTGGATAAAAACGGCAGCTTGCGAGAATCGGACGGCAGATACAAAGTAAACTTTTTCTTTACTGCTGTAGATGAAAGATCAAAAGATCGAGTACAGGTTGGTGATTCGTTTTTCTTTACAGAGTTTTCTAATTAATTGATCAGGTAAAAATGAAATGAAAGCATCTAGGCTAATTGTTGTATTCTTAATTATTGTAATCAATCTCGGATTTAATTCTGTCTTTGCACAGGATGAAGAAGAACAAATAAGATATTATCAAATGGAACCATTGGATGATAGTTTGTTCATCAATATACAAACGGCTCTTTTTATAGACCCGCCGGATCCTAAAGCAGAGATAGTTGTTGATTTGAGAGATGCTAACAATCAAACTATTTCAATAAAAAGTGTTCTATATCCTTTTCTTGCTGTTCCACCGGAATTACGAGCAAGAGTTATTACTTATCCTTTTAAATTAAATCTTGAAGAAGATATTAATTACGGAAGTGTTTTTACTAGAGTTTTCCAAAAAATAAGAATCAGTAAAGTAACACAACCGCCAACTAAAATGCAGATATCACCAACAGTTGGTTATGTAAATCCATTCTTTCAACTACAGGGCGGAGAAAGACTCGGATTATCTTTAAAACAAGATGTTGGATTATCACTCGGTATTGGAACACCATACTCAGGTGCGCTTGAAACAAATATGATGGAAGTTAATTTTCATATTCTTGGAGTTAAAGCAGGAATTTTTAGTCACATTGATGCAATGATTGAAGCTGTAAAAACTCAAAATCAAAATAACATCATTGTTAGCGAGGGCTTTCAAATTAATTATGTTGTTCCCTTTGGTAACTTTTTTGAATTCGGATACTTCAAAGCCACATCAAAAATTGGTATTGATAGACGTAACAGGTATTTAAATGTTAGTGAAGGGGCTACTGTCTTAAACCCTGATTCAACAGCAAAATATCAAGCAAGAATTATTGATGATGAACAATCTTATCTTAATTGGGAATTCCGTTATCCCCTTTCAGTTCTTGGATCAACAAGAGGCAGAGTTTATGTTGCACAGTTTCTTGATGAATGGCATTTTGGATTTGCTTTGCGCGAAGCTTCACTTGCCGGCAGCACTTTTGATATAAGTTTTGATGGAATGCCCGGAAGCAAATACCGAGAACCGCAGTACAATATAAATCTTTTGGTTCAAAAGATTATGGAAGGATGGGGATTTAGTGCCTTTGCAATTGGTCCTTCTGCGAGCTTATCAAGATTGGATGACGGCGGATTTGGTTTTATTAAAATTTTTGTAAATATAAGATTTAAAATCGGAACTTCGCTTTAACAAATTTTTCTGCAATAACTTTTTTAGATTAATCAAACCTTCGAGGTTTTAAAAGCCTCGAAGGTTTTATGTTTTAAACTTTTTGCAAGTAAAGAATCTTCTTAACTTTGCCCACAAAATAAATCAAACAAAAAATGAAAAAACAAATTATAATTTTGTGGATAGCGTCATTTGTAATTGTATTTATGGCTGCTTACATCGCTAACATTATTGATAAAGATTATCCAATAACATCCACGTTTGGAATTGATGGCAAAAAAGTTTCATATAGATTTGAAAAAGTACATTATGGCAAAGATGATTTTAAAATAATAATACGTACCGATGTTGCTGAACTTACCGGAAAAGTTTTTTGGAAAAATTTTGGTGAACAGGACTGGCAATCAAAAGATCTAAAAAAATCTAATTTGATATTGTTTGAAGATATTCCCGGCTTAAAACCTGAACATAAATTAAATTATTATGTTGAACTCTATCACAACGACAGAATTTTTACTCTGCCTGATAATCACAAAACGAATTTAACTTTAACTTTTTTTGGAAAGATACCTTCTACGATAAATATACTTGAATATTTATTAATGTATTTAGGATTGATTTTAGCTGTTAGAACAGGATTAGAATTTTTTAATGATGGAAAGAAATCCAAAGTATTTGGAATTTTTACAGTCGTGATTTTTCTAACTCTTATTGCTTTGATAAATCCTCTTTATCTTACCTACAAATTTGGATTTATAAACACTTCCGTCCCGCCCATAACACGGCTTTTTTTATGGAGTGACATAGCAATCTTTTTTATCTGGATTATAACACTGATAATAATTTTTAGAACTGATAAGTTTAAATTTTTGCCAATAGTTAGTGCGGGACTAACAATAATTCTTGCAGTTTTTTTTCGATGATAACAATTAATTATTTAAGTTTTTAATAACCTCTAAGTGAATGCTCTTATTTGATGCAACAATACTATTTCCAATAATTGGATCATTACCTTGATAATCTGTAATCATTCCACCCGCACCATTTATAATCGGAATAAGTGCCATCGAATCCCAAATGCTCATTATTGAGTCGATCATAATATCTGCATAACCAGTTGCCAAAAGATAATACCCATAACAGTCGCCCCAATTTCTGTAGAGCTTAACTTTATTTGCAAGCTCATCAAATTTTGTTTGATTTTGATATTTACCGATATTAAAATGCTCGGTAGTTAATAACGTAGCATCTGAAATTTTAGAGCAGTTTCTTATTTGAGTTTTACTACCATTTAACAAACAAGTTTGATTATCACCAACCAATAACTCATTTAAGATTGGGTGATTTATAACTCCGATAATTGGCTTCCCATTTTTTAATAAAGCAACCAAAGTTCCGAAACTTAGAGCACCGGAAATAAAACTTTTAGTTCCATCAATGGGATCCAGAACCCAAACATATTCTGCATCAGAATTTTCGCTGCCAAATTCTTCCCCAATAATTCCGTGAGAAGGAAATTCCTTTTGAATAAGAGCGCGCATTTTTTCTTCAGCCAATTTATCTGCGATTGTAACAGGAGAATAATCAGACTTGCTTTCAACAGTTAACGAGGTTCTGAAATATTTTTTAATTATTTCAGAACTTTCTTTTGAAAGTAATTGTAAAAACGAGGATAAAGATTGCAGATTCATATAATAATCCTGAGAATATTTTAATCATAAGATAACTAAAATCAGTTTGTAGAAACAGCAAGTATGATTATATTTGCCACTCAAATTTGTGCTAAATATTTGCATTAACGGAGAGTTGGCAGAGCGGTTGAATGCGGCGGTCTTGAAAACCGTTAAGGATGCAAGTCCTTCCGGGGTTCGAATCCCTGACTCTCCGCTACTTAAAAATAGGCCTCAATTACGTTTTTAATATGCGTTCTTGAGGCTTTTTTGATAATATTTTCTAGCGGAATTTTTGGTAGAACTTTTTAGTGCATATTACTTTAATTG
>JAGOXU010000060.1 GCA_018059515.1 Ignavibacterium sp. | reverse complement strand
AATTCATTCTTTAGAGAAGGTGGGTACCAAAGGCTTATCCGCCAACAAAAACCAGATCGACCTCTTATAAACATTGTAAAAGGATTTCAACTTCTGGTAGCAAAGCAAGTTTCTAAATTTTTTTTATTAAAAATATTTTCAAGCCAAAGGAGAGAAATTATCTCTCCTTTATTAAAGATCAAGGTTAGTATATATCTCAACTTTCTTGAACTTCCAAAAATTATTCTTAATTCTGAATTTCCTATTTTTATCAGATTTGCCTAACTCAACTACAATTCTACTTCCCAATTCAAGAGTGATCTCAAAAAAATAAGTATCAACGGTTAAATCAAATTCATCAATCAATGGCTCTCTATTTTTCACATTGATGTTTGTTTGAATAATTTTAGGTAATTCATCATCCGGATTGTATAATCTTACATATATCGTTTCAGGCTGAATCATTTCATATGAGTGATAGATTTCTTTTTCAACCATTCCCAGATATTTAGTTGAAATAGCAACTCCATCTTTTTGTTTGTCTGAATTATGACAAACTTTAAATAATTCTTCCTCTACGTTTGTTTTGGATTTTAAAATAAATCTGATCTAAGAATAATCATCGTGTATGTTGATGCAAATAAACCTGCCGGAAGTTATAAATTAGTAATTTCCACGAAAGGCAGTTCCGGCTCCGGCGGAAATGCTTTTGCTCTACCAAGCGGATTTATTCGTACAAACTTTAAGCAGGTTAATTTGTTGAGACTAAGAAAATGATACTAACTATAAATAGATATTGTGAAAACTGGCTAGGGAATTTACTTCCCATCCAGCATCTTAACACAGTACTGATAAGTATAAAGCTCTTTATTGTTAGAAATGAAAAGTCCGAAGTGATTTTAATTTGCGGAGCAAAGAAAAACCTCAGAAATACTCTGAGGCTTTTTGATTTTTTATTTACTTTTAATTCTTAAACTCCAAAGTAGAGTTTAGATAAAGCAGGCATAAACAAAATTATTTGTAGCCATTAGTTTAGATTACCTTTTTCGGCAGCAGCTTTAAGATCTTCATTTGCAAATATTGCAATCTCAACTCTTCTGTTAAGTCTTTTTCCTGCATCAGTATCATTTGATGCGACAGGCTCAGCTTCACCTAATCCGATAACTGAAAAGCGTGAAGAACTAATACCTTGTAACTTTGTATAGTCTGAAACTGCATTCGCTCTTTGTTCGGATAATGTTTGGTTGTATTTATCTGTTCCGTCGGAGTCTGTATATCCGACAACAAGAATATCTGTATCCGGATATTTCTTTAGAATTTCAGAAAGTTTAGTAATGTTGGTTTTTGCTTCAGGTTGAAGTGTCGATGAATCAAATCCAAATAAGATTCCAGAATCAAAAGTAATTTTTATGCCTTCGCCGACTCTTTCTATTTTTGCACCTTCAATATCTTTCTCCATTTCTTCAGCTTGTTTATCCATATGATTCCCAATCAAAACACCCGCAGTACCACCAATAGTAGCACCTATAATTGCGCCCAATACAGTATTGCCTAATTGATCACCGATTACTCCGCCAACAACTCCGCCGCCAACTCCTCCTATCACGCCGCCTTTTACCGCGTTGCTTGTGCCGCATCCATTGAATAAAACAGCTAGAGCGAATGAGGTAATAACAACTAAGTTTCTTATTATTTTCATTTTACTATCCTTTTTAATTATTAACGTACAATTATTTTCTTTTATTCAAAGAAATATCTTATTCCAAGTCCGGCATCAATTCCCAACCCTGTAAGAGGAGTAACTTGAAATACCGGTACTAATTCAAAAAATACATCTATCGGAGTTGCACGTGGAAACCACGCAATACCAAACACACCTCTAATACCAAATGAATCATCATAACCACCTCTTGTATTGAACCTTCCACCAATTCCGTAATAGAGGGGAAATCTTTCCGTTGAGCTGATTGCTTTGAATGAGTGCCATAAATAATCCATATGAAAATGGATACGTCCGCCATTATTGTAATAGCCTTTGTATTTAATACGATCGCCGCCCAAGCCCACGCCAAGACCGAAATCAAACGCATTTATCTTTGAAGTCCAGAGTTTTGCGCTTAACCCGGTTGGCTCGCCCAAAATTAGTCCCATCCCAAATCCGAGATCTTGAGCTGCAATTGGTTTTATAAGGATTAGTATAAATCCTAAAACCACAATGGACATAAAATATTTTTTCATTACCATATTTCCTTTTTTTTATTTATTTGATGTAAAACAAACTACAAGAAGGTGATAGCTATTACAATCGAGCAAAGGGATGAAAAAAGGATTAGTTCTATTGGTTAAGAATAGCTTGTTTTATACCAAATTTCATAGCAATATAAAGTCTAATTCTTCCGGAGAAATATTTTATAATATTTTGTTTTAAAATGATTCTGTTAAGCCATAAATAAAAAAGGGTGTCCCGGAAGAGACGCCCTTAAGTGAAATTAAGATCAAATTACTTTATTCGTTTAAACTCAATTCTTCTATTCAGTCTTTTGTTATCAGGCGTATCATTTGCAACTCTAGGACTTTCTTCACCATAGCCAACAGCTGTTACTCTATCAGCCAAAATTCCTTTTGAAAGCAACCATCCTCTAACAGAATCAGCTCTACGCTGTGAAAGTTTTTGATTTGAACTGTTGCTGCCAACATTATCTGTATGACCGCTTATTTCAACAAAAATTTCCGGATAGGTCTGCAATGTTTTTAGAGCTTTTGCTAAAACCACTTCCGATTCAGGAGTGATATCTGATTTATTAGTAGCAAAGGTAATTCCTTCAAGTACAATTGGCACACCGATCTTAACTATATCATCATTAGGATCAAGTGGATCTGTACCGCGTTTTACTTCTGTACCGTCATCAATTGTTCCACCATCGGTATCTACATTTAGCGGATTGGTTTTATGTGTCATAACTTCTGCATAATCAGTTAAACCATCACCATCAGTATCTGCTTTTAATGGATCAGTCTTAAATAGTTTTGTCTCAACAGGGGCTCCAACTATTTTTAACTCAACATTTACTCCATTAACTTCTTTACCGTCAGATAAACCATCACCGTCAGTATCTGTTTTTAATGGATTGGTCTTGTATTTTAAAACTTCATCACCATCTTTTAAGCCATCGCCATCGGTATCAGCCTTTAATGGATCAGTTTTGTATTTCATTACTTCATCACCATCATTTAAACCATCGCCATCTGTATCAGGATTTAATGGATCAGTTTTATACTTATGAACTTCATCACCGTCATTTAATCCGTCACCATCGGTATCAGGATTTAAAGGATCAGTTTTGTAAGTGATATATTCTTCGCCATCAGTTAATCCGTCACCATCTGTATCTGGATTATTAGGATCTGTTCCAATTTGTTTTTCTAAACATTTACCAAGTCCGTCATTATCTTTATCTGATTTACAGTTTTCACCCGTAAAGGATAAACCTAAAGAAACGTTATAGTATGAATCCCAGGAATCTTCAGAAACAGATCGGTAGCCATCTAAATCATAAGTGGAAGAAAGTGCACCACCTAATCCAAAATCTAAAAGTACTCTTTCAGAAAGAGCAATTTCTATTCCCACACCAATAGGAAGTATTGCAACCCAGCCGTCTTCTTCAATTGGCTTTCCAAAAACGCCTGGTTTTGTGTCAACACTATAATGCATAATTCCACCACCAATAAAGGCGTAAGGATTCCATCCTTTAGAATCAAAAGGACTTACTCTAAATCTTAGTGAAATTGGGATGATTGAAGATTCGTACTCACCATATGTTACATTTGGATCATCAAAATAAGCCAGACCGGCATACTTACCATAACCGGCGTTTAATGACAATTCTAATGCATTGTTTAATTCGATTGCAAACAAACCTTCTGCAAGATACGAAGCTTTGAACCAATCGAAAGAGAAATTATCATTTCCACTGAATCCCAAATTTGCAAATGCATTTTCGGGAAATAGAACACTACCGCGGAAACCAAATTTGGTTCCCCAATCTTTAAATTGTGCATGATTAGGTTGACTCATTGCAACCAAACCAAGTATTACGAGCAAGTAAATTAATTTTTTCATTTTTTCCTCATTCTGTTAATGTTTACGACCAAGGGCAATTGATTAATGTGAGCATTATATTTTTGTAATTTATTTTACCTCTTGAGTTAGAAATTTTTATGATATCATTAATTATTGTAGATAAAGTTAAATTAAAGAACTTTCCTTCCTTGAATGACTCTGATAAGGACCAATATAATGGCTATTACCAGGAGTACATGAATAATACCACCGATAGTATAAGAAGTTACAAACCCAAGTAACCACAAAACTATCAAAACAATTGCAATTGTGTATAACATAGCAAGTATCCTTTCGACTTAAATATCAATCTTAATTAGATATTAATCTATGTCAAGAGATGAAGTACTTCAATAGTGCAAAGGGATGAAAAAGGAACTACACCTTTAGAGTGAGCAAGTAGTAAGAAATTATCACGGATAAAGTAAATAGAGAAATTTTCTGTACTTAATGATATGCATTGGATATTTTTTTAAAATGAAATCCATAAATCGCAAACAATATTGCTAATGAAAACAACTGCGGCTTACGGAACAATGTCCAAATGAATAATTTCCAGTAGTAAATTCGTTCCTCACCAAGCACGCCTAATTTGTAGATTGATCTGAAAAGTGCAAGAATGTAATTGGGGTTAAGATGAAATACTTTCTTCTTCTTCGGTTCAAAATCTTTCATAAACACCATCACGCGTTCATAAAAATATTTAGGAGAATAAATTGTTTTTAAAATAGATTTGTAGCCATCCATAAGTTTTTCAGAATCCATCTTAGGAATAAAATTAATTGTAAAGTCAGTATTATTTCCTGTAAAATCTTGCAGCATCCTACCTTCACTTATTAATCTTTTCTCAAGATTTGTTCCCTTGGGTGCATTAAGTAATCCAACCATTGCGGTAACAATTCCGCTTTGCTGAATAAAGTTTGTAAGCTCTTCAAATATTTTTGGATGATCATTATCAAATCCAACTATAAACCCACCCTGAACTTCAAGACCAAATTGCTGAATCTTTTTTACACTCGCAATCAAATCACGATTTGTATTTTGTGGTTTATGACATTCAATAAGACTTTTTTCATTAGGCGATTCAATTCCAACAAATACAGCTTCAAATCCTGCTTTAGCCATTTGAGACATCAGTGATTCATCATCAGCAAGATTGATTGACGCTTCGGTGTTAAGGTAAAATGGATTTTTTCTTTTAGTCATCCAATCAGTAATAGCAGGCAGAATTTCTTTTTTAAGTTTTACTTTGTTACCAATAAAATTATCATCAACAAAAAACACGGGTCCGCGCCATCCGGTAAAATACAACGTATCTAATTCGGCTATTACCTGTTCTTTTGTTTTTGTGCGGGGCTTTCTTCCATATAAAACCGTTATATCACAAAACTCACAATTAAAAGGACATCCGCGGGAGTACTGAAGGTTCATAGAAGTATAATTATCCATCGAAACAAGATCCCAAAGAGGCAGGGGAGTTGTTGTAATATCTGCCCAATCTTTAGAAGTGTATTTATGTTTGGGTTTTCCTTCACTCAGATCTTTTAGAAATATTGGAAGAGTAATTTCGGCTTCATTTAAAACCAAATAGTCAATGTTTTTATAAAGTTCGGAACTACTTGTAAATAAAGGTCCGCCGGCAACAATTTTTGCATCCAAATTTCTACACCTTTGTATCACTTTATTAGCAGATTCGCTTTGTATTGACATTGCACTGATAAAAACTAAATCTGCCCAAAGAATATCATCGTCTATCAATTGGTTAGCATTCATATCGATTAGCTTTTTATTCCAATCTTTGGGCAGTAAAGCGGCAACTGTTAAAAGTCCTAATGGCGGAAAGCTTGCTTTTTTTGATACGAACTTTAAAGCGTGTTTAAAACTCCAGAATGTATCGGGATACATCGGATAAACCATCAGTATATTCATTTATTACTCCTTTAATTCAGTAAACCTATATAAGAGAAATCTCGATTCTTATCTGAACTTATATTCAGCTTTTAGGAATTAAAAATCAATCGATCTTAAGGATGAAAAAGGGACTACATCTTTTGGGTGAGTAGATCACTTCATCTTAATTTCAGAAATAATTATTTCTTTTTACCGGCTAAAAAAACAACACCACCAATTACCATTGTTGCAATTCTACTAAATGAAATTTTGATCAAAAAGGCAAGGGGGAAAATTGCTTCATCCCGCACTTAACCTTATTAGAGGTTGTGTGAAAATTTGTATTCGGCAAGCTGCAGGCAGGTTCGTTCGATTTGACGTTTTTTAATATTCTTACACAGCCGCTATTAAGGTGAATGTTATTTACATTTTATATTCTTAATAAGGATAGGGAAAAAGAAGGAGTTAGTTGTGTTGAGATTGTATAAATAATAATTTAAGTTGCTGATGAGATTATATTTAAACTTTGATTTACTTATAAATACATATCCCCCTTTCCACTTTTTCTGCGCAGGGTACGAGCGATGATTATGCTGGAAGTTTTAATAAATAATAAATAATTATTTAGCAGTTGTGTTTTACTCGGCTTCCTTTCCGCCGCGGCGGAGTGGACGGCGGGTTAGGCGCAACGCCGTTATAACGTTTTGAAGTGAATAAGGATTGACATAAAATTAACAAATAAGGTGAGTCAATTCACATTTATTAAAAACAGTGAGATAGTTATGTTTATTAAAAAAATGTCGATAATAATTTTTATAGTCGAAATCTCATCAACAATAATTATAGCAAATAATTGTGATTTCTATTATTCCAAAGGAGATTCAACACAAATGACACCACAAGAAATAATAATTGCAAAAGAAAAAGCAATACTAGACCGTTGGATAACCGGCGATACATTCGGATTCATTGAGGCTGCCGCCGAAGAAATAACCTATTTTGATCCAGGTTTGGAAAAACGCTGTACGGGTAAAAAAGTTTTTCAAGAATGGATTGCTGCTTTTAACGGGACATTCAGCTTTCCCGATTATGAATTGCTTGATCCGCAGGTTCAAATGCATGGGGATGTTGGTATTCTTACTTTCAACTTTATTGGATTTATGCAGGAAGGTAGCAAAGAATATTTTAATACAACTGAAGTATACAAACTGATTGAAGGGGATTGGAAGCTTATAAGTTCACATTGGTCACAAACTAAACCTAAACGATGATATATATTTTAAAAGCAATCTTTATTTATGATATTTAGTCGAAGAAAATGCGTTGGTTACATGGGGTGGTTGAATAAAGTAAAAAACGGTATAAATAGTTTTTCCACCCGACCACCATTTTAGTGGGGCGGATTTGTGATTATTGAAATTGTATTCTAGTTAAAGTTTTTGTTCTAAGTGTTCTCTGCCGCGGCGGACTAATTAATTAACTTTCCCGATAAGAAATCGGGATTAATCATCGGCAATTGTGCCTGCCTGTCGGTAGGCAGGTTTTACTCGGCTTCCTTTCCGCTACGGCGGGTTAGGTGCGATGCCGTTATCCCTCAATTTATTATCTCTATTTTATCGTTCGTTTTAGTATATTGTTACAAAGAATCTTCAAATTATTGTAAAACACTATGGCTTTATCAGATATTTTCACCGAAGTTGAAATTGTAACCAAAATTCAAGATAAACTCCCAAAACTATTTCAGATTGCTGAGTTAGAAAGTCAAAGAGCTGGAAAAATTGGAATGGAAGTTGGCTCAATTAGAGAGAGAATTATAGTTTCTTTGTTGGTTTATAAATTTGGCGAAGAAAATGTAGAGACAGAATTACCAATTACAGAACCTGAAATTGATGTGAAATTATTTGGAAATCCAATTTCTATAAAAACAAAAAGCGGCACCAGTTATTCTGGTGTAAAACTAATTTGGACCGTTGACGCTGATAATGCAATTGAATTTCAAAATAAGTATAAGCCTTCTTGCGATATGATTTTTGTTCAAATTAATTGGGGTAATAATGGCGGATTATTTTATTTTCCAAGACAAGTTCAAGAAGAAATATTTAATTTATTAGGTAAAGAAAATTATATCAAATTACCGCCGAAAGGTACAAATCCCAGAGGTGTTGAATTATCATCAAATGCATTAAAAAAATTAGTAGAACATAAAAACTCGAAAAAAATAGATATTACTTGGATAAAAGAAAAAATAGAATTTAACGCATTTAAAAGATGGATTGATCTATGGGCTCAAGAGTAAATTTGGCAAAAAATGGTACGGTGACAAGTTCTTTCGGAAGTCCCGGAAGGATTAATCACGATTCATCTCAATTTTACAATTCGAGATTGTATGAAGGATTACAAAATGATAAAAAAATAAAACACATTGAGAACAATATTCCAAAAGAGTTAGTCAATAAACATTTTTGTCATTCAAGTGAACAAATGAGTGAACTTCCTAATAATTCAGTTCACTTAATGATAACTTCTCCCCCTTATAACGTTACAAAAGAATATGATGATAATTTAAGTCTTGAAGAATATGTTTTACTTCTTAGAAACGTTTGGAAAGAAACTTATCGCGTTTTAGTTCCTGGTGGGCGCTCTTGTATAAACATTGCTAACTTGGGAAGAAAACCTTATATCCCACTTCATAGTTATATTATAAAAGATATGCTTGAACTTGGTTTTTTGATGCGAGGAGAAATAATTTGGAATAAGGCATCAAGCGCAAGTCCTTCAACTGCTTGGGGCAGTTGGTTGTCTGCATCTAATCCAGTTTTGCGCGATATACACGAATATATATTAATTTTTTCTAAAGAAACATTTAGTCACGCCAGCAAGGGAAAGGAAAGCTCAATTTCAAAAGAAGAATTCTTGGAATGGACTAAAAGTGTTTGGACTTTCCCAGCAGTCTCAGCTAAAAAAATTGGTCATCCTGCACCTTTCCCAGAAGAACTACCAAATCGATTAATAAAATTGTACTCCTTTAAACAAGATATAGTTTTAGACCCCTTCTTAGGCAGCGGAACAACAAGTTTATCAGCTGTAAAAAATGAACGCCGTTATGTTGGTTACGATACCAATAAAAAATATATACAACTTGCAGATAAAAGAGTTTCAGAATATACAAATCAAGAAAAATTATTCTAAGGGCTAACCCGCGCCTCAATGCCGACTCCCGAAGAGACAGGCTTCTATTAAAGTAAAGTAGTTTTAGGAAGATTAATATTGCAATCGCCAAGATAAATAGTGTTTATATCTCACCAAATTGTTTAAGCAAAAATATCTTTAATAATAACGGATGGCAAGTATTACATTAGTAACTCAGCTTACGCAAAAGACAGAAAAACCTCCAAGGTTTTAATAATCTTACTTCCAACAGAGTGATTTTTGCAAAACATTTTATTTGAAACCTTGGAGATTTCATATTTTGCGTAAGTAACTTAGCAAATAAATTTGGAGTAGGATTAAAAATTTAGTTGGTCTTTTTCCAGAATATCACCCAACCGAAAACGATGCTAATAAAAAATACAAATACTCTTGGAATCCAACTCCACTGAATTTTATTTGCAGGTTTATTAATATTTTTTGAATCACTTTTCATTGTCATTTTAATCTCTCCTAAATTATATAATCAAAAAATTACTATCGTAAACACTAAAGATTCAGTAAACAACTTATCATTTATTTTTTCTTGCTATCTTTTTTATGATTTATGTTGATCAAGCCAATTAAGCATTTCCTTAATACTTGCTGTAGCCAGAGCGATGCAGGTATCTGCAGCACCATAATAAATATTAATAGTATCTCCATCCGGTGCGATAGTGTATCCGCACGGAAACACTACATTACCAACATCGCCATGCATTTCGTATGGTTCTTCCGGAGCAAAAATCCATTGGTTCCCACGTTTTAAAAGCAATTCAGGTTTTTTCAAATCAAACAATGCAAGACCTAATCTATAAATGCATCCGGCGCACGATTGTTTTACACCATGATAAATTACCAGCCAGCCTTCGGGAGTTTCAATCGGAGGTGGAGAAAGACCAATTTTATTTGCATCCCACCAGGCGCCTTTGCGGGCATCCATCATTAATATATGCCTACCCCAATTTTTTAAATCGGGTGAGTATGAAATCCACATATGCGCTCTGGAGGCACTAACAGGTCGATGTATCATCGCCCAATTACCATTAATACGATACGGTAATAGTGCGGCATCTTTATCTTCCGGCGCCATTATTACACCAAAACGTTCAAAGGTTTTAAAATCTTCTGTTAATGCTAAAGCTACACCGGGTCCATCACGTGTAAATGCGGTGTAAACGATTGCGTATTTATTTAATTCTTTAACATAAGTAATGCGTGGATCTTCGATTCCCCATAATTCTTCTGGATAATTCTCCGGGTCGTGAAATAAAGTTGGTTTCTGATCAATTATCCAACCATCGATTCCGTTTACGGAACGTGCAGCACAAAAGTGCGAAAGCCCGCTCCGATCTTCTACCCGGCACAGAAGTAATGTTGTGCCATCAGATAACAATGTGGCACCAGCATTAAATACACTGTTTATTGGATATGGCCAATCTTCAGCTTTGAGAATAGGGTTTAGTTTGCTGCGATGAAATAGTTCTGTGTGTTGATTGTTCATTTTAATAAAACTTCCATTGATAAATGTGTCTGTTCTACCAGACGTAATTCAAGTAATGACTGAAGGAAAGCCAAAGTAGATTCAGCTCCCTGGTTTTCATTTGTGCGATCCGAATGCAGTCCGTCACGACATCCACCTGTTGTTGGATCATAAAGGGATAGGTTTAAATCGTTATGCCCAAGAAACCATTCAAATGCTCTGCGAGCTTCTTTGACCCAGAATTTATCACCTGTAATTCTAAAAGCTTCAAGACAGGCAGATACCATTGTTTGAGCCTCAACCGGTTGTTGATCAAAACGGGCGCGTGTTCCTCCTTGATGATAAAATCCATTGGAACCAATTGGTACAAAATGTTTGTCAGTTGAACGCTGCAAATCAGCAAGCCAAAGTAAAGATTCTAATCCGGCATTTGTCATCGCATCATTTGGAATTGATTTACCGCATAATATCATTGCATGCGGCAGCACAGCATTGCAGTAAGTTAATTCGTGTTCGTACCACCGCCATTTTTCCGAGCTGTTACTTTTATACAATGTTAGTATTCGTTTTGCTAATTCATCCCTAACATGGTTTGCTCTGCTGTCTCCTGCAAATTTTTGTGAGTATTCATAAATACCTATTAAAGCAAATGCCCAAGCTCGCGGACTGGTAGTTGCAAGAATTGCGGGTAAAGTCAGTTCAAACAACCATGCTGCCATATTATTAATTGCTACTGAGTTTGAGTGATTTAAAACAGTTCCTAACGCCAAAAGCGCACGACCATGACTATCATCAGAACCATTTTCTTCTAACCAGTTATGCTGGTAATCCATAAAATTTCTAAAGCGCTTTGTACTGCTATTAAATGCAAACCCCAGAAAAGCGAGGTATTGTGAAGATAAACCAATGCTTTCTTTATTACCTAGTTCATCCAGTAATATGCTAACTAATAAAGCTCGTGCGTTATCGTCTGTTGTATAACCGTGTGCATAATTAGGTACTGTAAAAAGTGCGTGTTGGAACATTCCCGTTTTATCTGTCATATTCAGCAGATGATCTAATTTTAAAGGAGGTAATTCACCAGAAGATTTATCCAGCGCTTTAGCTGTATAGCCAGGTGAAATAAAATGGCGACGTTCAACGCGGGCACGTTCAAAACTTTCCATATATCGTTTTGCTACTTCAGACCAAATCATATTTCGTCCAAAAAGATATGCACGCTTACGCATTGCATGTCTTTCGGCTTCGTGCTCTAATAAATTAATTACCTGCTCGGCTAAAGCCATTGGATCACGGAAAGGAACAATCACACCGCGACCTTCCGCAAGAATTTCTTGTGCATACCAATATGGTGTTGAAATGATAGCTTTACCTGCTCCTAACGTATATGCTAAAGTTCCGGAAGTAATCTGCGCCTCGTTAAGATAAGGTGTAATGTAGATATCGGCTGCACTTATAAATTCAATAAGTTCTTCCAGATTTACAAAACGATTATAAAAAATAACATTGCTTTCCACACCTTTTTGTTGAGCCAGCCATTGCAAAGACAAACGATATGTTTCACCTTCTTGCTGAATAACATGCGGGTGTGTTGCGCCAACGATGATATAGACAATATTAGGAAAATGAGTTACAATTTCGGGTAGAGCAGATATAACAGTTTCTATTCCTTTGTTTGATGAAAGTAAACCAAAACTTAGTAATACTATTTTGCCTTCAACTCCAAATAAATCTTTATTGAAACTCGGATCAACAAATGGCACATCAGGGATACCATGTGGAATCATATCAATTTTTTCCAACGGGATATTATAAACCTCTTGAAGAAATTCTGAACCGCGCTCGCTCATAACAACTAAACGATCCGATAAAGCTGCCACTTCTTCCAATACGCGCCGCTGATCCGGATCAGGGTCTTTAAGAATTGTGTGTAAAGTTGTAACGAGAGGCATACGCAATCCTCGCAATAAAGCAAGTATGTGGCTTCCTGTTTTTCCTCCAAATATTCCATACTCAAACTGAAGACAGACCATATCAACATTATTTATATTTAAAAAATCCGAGGCTCTCAAATAAGAATCGATATCTTTTTCAGTAAGCTCAAATCGAACACGGGTTGGGTAAGTATAACCGGCGGCAACATCATTTACGGGAAGTGCAATACAAGTTGTACTGCTGTATTCCTTAGCAATAGCTTCACATAAATCGGTTGTAAATGTTGCAATGCCACATTGACGCGGTAAATAATTTCCAATGAAAGCAATTCGGTTAAGTGTTGAGTTTGTTTTACTTTTTTTCAAGAGAGTGCCCATTTTTAATAGTTATAATTATTTTTTGTTCTTGTTGTTTAGTTGAAGTAATACATTTCAAGACCATGCATTTAGTCATTAATTATGGAAATACTATTAGTAATTTTTTTTAAAGTATCAGCGGTATAGGAATAGTTAGCAATTTCCAAGCGTGTGTGTAATGCAAGTTTTTCCATAATATTATGGATATGGCTTTTAACAGTATAAGTTGAGATGTGAATCTTTTGACCGATCTCTTTGTTGCTCATACCTTCACTAAGAAAAGCGATAACTTCTTTTTCCCGTTTAGTCATGCGGACGGCTTCTTTAAGTTTGCCTTTACCTTCTCTGACCGCATATTCAACAATCTGTGAAAAAAGGGAATCAACTAACAACGGGGGAAGAACAGTTGCTCCTTCATTTACAGTTCGTATAGTGATTAAGAGATCATTAAGAGAAGCATCTTTAAGAATAAATCCATTAGCACCTGCTTTTACATACTGTAAAATATCGGCTTGGACTGGTGCCAGATCCATAACAATTATTTTTGCAAATGGAAAATCTTTCTTTACAACTTCTACTACGTGTAAACTGTTCAAACTCCTTAAACCCAAATCCAAAAGAACCACATTCGGTTTTAACTGCTTAATTTTCACCAAGGTATTTTTACCATCACCGGATGCTGCAATTATCTCGATATCTTTATGAGGTTTAAGTATAGAAAGAATACCATCCCTCAGCAGTCGATTATCTTCAATGAGTAGTAATCTTATTTTTTTCATCATTTTATCTTTATGAATTAGCAAATTTTTTATAAAGCAGAATTGTAATACAGTTAACCTAACTGTTCTGCTTTTTACTAAACTTAAGATGCAACTATTTGTGATCTAATTTCAATCACTCTAAAGGATGAAAAAGGGACTACATCTCTTGGATGAATTATTGATTGAGAATACCTGGTTTATTCTTTCCGTTTTTCTTATCCCTTTTATCATTCTTTTTTTCCTGCATAGTTTTCTTCGGTTCTTTTTTAGTAACCTTTTTGCTATTCTGACCTTTGCTCATAATATATCTCCGTTAACTTTTTAAGAGTTGATTGATTAAACAACCTATTTTAATGGATTATAATTTTATTTAGTTATAATAATTTCAATAAGTTTATTCTCTGAAATCACTTTAGGGATAATCTATTTCTTAGATACCGGAGTAGCAGGACTCATTTTCATCATGTTCTGATTATCATTCATCATTTTACGCGGTTCTACCGAAATATTATTATTTTCAGGTTGTACTGCCTGCATTGTTTTTTTCATTTCCGGATTATCCATTATGCAATTAACAAGCTTTGTCATTTCTTCTTTATTGCCTTTTGTTTCATCAATCATCATCTTCATCATAGTGGAGCGCATTTCCGAATTTGATGATATTTTCGTCATCCATTCCTGAGTCTGTTTATCCATTTTTGAATCGGTAATATCAACTTTGTTTTGAGCAATTACGAAGAAGGGAATAAACATCATTACAAACACGATTAAATTTTTCATTGTATTTTTCCTTTTTATGTATAGATGAGGTTAGCATTAGTTTTGCAGTAAAACAATAGAGCAAAGGGATGAAAAAGGGATTAGATATATAGTATTTTAAGGGAGATACTATTCGTCAAGTAAGGAAGTTGTATCTATCGCAGTTTTATAAGTATCTGAGAGATGGGCATGTTTTGCAACCTGAACGCGTGTACTAAGCGATAATTTTTCAAGAATATTATGGACGTGGCTCTTAACTGTGTATGTTGACAGGTGAAGTTTTTGAGCTATCTCTTTATTGGTACAACCGTCAGCAATCAATTCAATCACTTGTTTCTCACGTTTTGTCATTCGAACCGATTCATTAAGTGCTGCTGGTTTTGAACCATTTATTGCGTGTTCAACTATCTGGGAAAAAAGAGAGCCTGTTAAATGCGGCGGTAATACCTTAGCGCCGGCATAAACTAATCGAATTGTTTTTAAAAATTCTATAACGCTAATATCTTTTAACATAAATCCTGAAACCCCGGCTTGTACAAATTCAAATACATCTGCCTGTAACGGGATAAGATCCATTACAATTATTTTTGTTTCCTTATAATTCTTCTTCACTAATTTTACAATTTTCAAACTGTTTTGACTTCGTAAACCCAGATCCAGGAGTACTATATTTGGTTTTAGCTTGGCGATAAGCTCCAGGATATTTTCGCCATTGCCAACAGTGGTAACAACATTTATATCGGTCTGCTTTTTTAGAAATGCCGAAATACCTTCACGCAAAAGTCGGTTATCTTCAATCAGTAAAATCTTGATTTTTTTTATTGTCTTATTGGATTTCAATTTATTCATAATAAATATTTTTATATAATAATTTAACAAAATTAATTAAAAATTATTATAAACAATTAAATTTTTGTTTTATAATTGGGCAGTATTGGTAAGTATATAGC
>JAGOXU010000242.1 GCA_018059515.1 Ignavibacterium sp. | reverse complement strand
CTAAAAATATATTCTAAAAACAATTATAAATAGCTGAATGAAAACTGCAAATAAGAAATCATTAATCAAAAATTATGCAAGTAGAATATTCATCCTTTTAATTACTTTATCACACTACAAATGTAATACTAACAGGCAAGAATCACCACTTGTTAAAAATTTACCGTTAGTAAAAATTACGCCTATTAAAGTTTCGGAACCATCAGGACTAACTCTTTCTTTTGATGGAAAATATTTTTGGTGCGTTGGTGATAACGATAGTAAGGTTTTTAAACTTGATTTAAAGGGAAGATTAAATGAAGGTTTGGAAGGAATTTGTTACGATTCCAGAACTAAAAATTTTTACTTCCTAAATGAAAAACGACCGGGTTTATTAATTAAGACAGATAGTACCTTCGAAGAAATATTTAGAAAAGAACTTACGTTTGCTAAAGATTACTCAGATATATTTTTTTCTAACGGTGATAATACTTTGTGGATTTTAAGTGATGAGTCTCAAAAAATAATCCAAACAGATTTAAGTGGAAATAAAATTTTAGAATACGGAATAAACGTTAAACAACCGGAGGGATTGGTTGTAGATTATGAACTTAAAAAGATTTTTATTGTTTCTGATAAAAAAGAAGAGCTGTATGAATTTAAACTTCCTTAAAAATTAAACAGCTTTTGTATCGCCTTTAATCATTTGCCAGATCGTCATCAAAATGATTTGAAAATCTAGACGCATTGTCCAATTTTCAATGTACCAAAGATCATACTTCATCCGTAAAATAGTTCTACGATTATTTTCTTCTTCATCTTCTACATCACCGCGCAAACCATTTACTTGCGCCCAGCCTGTTAAACCGGGGCGAACATTGAGCCGCATTTTTATCTCTTCAAATATTTTTCCGTATAAATCCTGATACGGAATTGCAAGCGGTCTTGGACCAACGACTGACATATCGCCTTTTAGCACATTAAAAAATTGCGGCAATTCATCTATATTAGTTTTTCTTAAAATTTTTCCAATCGTGGTAACTCTTTTATCGCCAAGCGTAACTGGTTTAAACGTCTGGCTTTCTTTGGATGATTCAGATGTTAAAGTTCTAAACTTGTAACATTCGAACATTTCGTTTTTTGTGCCAATACGCTTTTGTACAAATAAAACTTTGCCTTTAGAATTTATCTTAATAAGAATTGCAATTACCGGATACAGCCAACTAAGTAAAAAAACAAGAATAAAAATTGAAAACAAAATATCGAACAAACGTTTTAAAAATCTGCGGTTTGCTTCTTCAAGCGGTTCCTGGCGCGCTGTAATAATTGGAAAATTACCAATCGAACTGATTTGAAATCTGCTTGATAAAAATCTAAAATAATCCGGAATGATGTGAATTCTAACAGCATTAATATTACAGACTCTAATTATTTCATCTAACAATTCCTGCGGCTGTGAGGAAAGTGCAATTACAACTTCATCAATTTCCAATGCCTTTAACTTTTCATCAAGATCATCAAAAGAGCCAATAACTTCTTCACTATTAATTGTATTATCAAGAAAACCTTTAAACTGATAGCCAAAATCAGCATTACGAACGATTGTATCTTTAAAACTTTTGCCAACTTCTCCCGCACCAATTATTAAAAGTTTTCTAATGTTTTTGCCTTTTCTTCTAAGTGATATTAGAATATTCTTAAATATTGCCGTGCGTAAACTGATTGATAGGGTTAAAAGCACTCCATACAACACAATAAAATTTCTTGTAAACAAATTTTCTTTTGTTAAGAAAATAAATAAGACAGTAAATCCTACTTGAAAAAAGACAAGTTTTAAAATGTTAAAAAACTGAAATGAAAATGAGCGCGTAAAAAAATCTAAATAAAAACCTGAAAGATTTACATTAATAAACCAGATAAAATTTAGAAACAGCAAAAGCACAAACATATAATTGCGGGCTACTAATATTTCAAACGATTGTGCAATTATTGCGGAAAGAAGAAATGACAAATTGAGTATTAATAAATCCGCCACCAGCCGCGAAGTGTATATTGATTTTTTATTAACGATCATTTTTCTTTTTTTACTTTGTTATATTGAAAATTTTTTAATTTTTCGTTCACATAATCTTTAATATTGCGCTCAAAAGTCTGTCTGCTAAACCTTTCTGAATGCAATCTAATTTCCTTGTAATTCATCGAATGAGAAATTACATCAAATCTTTTTACTGCTTCAACAATTGAATCAACAGTTTGTTCAGGAAAAAGAATTCCGGTAACGCCATCAACAACAGTTTCGGCAGCACCCCCAATACCGAAGGCTATAACGGGTGTACCGCAAGCCATAGCTTCAACAACAACAATTCCAAAATCCTCTTCCGCGGCAAAAACAAAAGCTTTTGCTTTTTGCATATACGATTTTAAGCTCTCAAAATCTTGATAACCGATCACATCAATATTAGGAGTAGCTTTAGCAATAATTTTTTCTTTTTCGGGACCGCTGCCAATAACAACAAGTTTTTTATCAAGCATTTTTGCGAATGCATCAATAATCAAATCAATTTTTTTATATGGTACTAATCTTGAAGCCGCTAAATAATAATCTGATTTGTTAGTTTCTAGTTGAAATTTATCCGTATCAACAGGTGGATAAATTACATCCGCATCACGATTGTAGATTCGTTTTATTTTTTTTCTAATATGTTCTGAAATAGCAACAATATAATCGGGGTTTTTAGAAGATTTAAGATCCCATCTTCTTAAGTACTTAATAAATAATTTTGCAACTGATCCTTTGAAACCTTTCAAATACTCGTCAGCATTGTCCCAGGCATATCTCATTGGTGAATAACAGTAACTAATATGAAGTTGTTTTTTATTAGTTTTTACACCCTTTGCAACAGCATGTGAACTTGAAATTATTATATCGTAGTCACTTAAATCAAAACTTTCTATAGCTTTTGGAAACAATGGAAGATAATATCTATGTCTGGTATTAGCACTAGGTAGTTTTTGAATGAATGAAGTTTGTGCAAATTTTCCTTTTAAAATAATTTCGCGCTGTTCTTCATTCAGAAAATCAACCAAAGAATAAACAGTTGCATCAGGACAGATGTTAGTAAATGATTCAACACATTTTTCTGAGCCTGCGTAGTTTACAAGCCATTCATGTACTATTGCTGTTTTCAAATGATTCCAATATTTATTCAAATAAATTCAGATCAAAAATAAAGATATTATATGAAAGAATGTTATGATTGTTTTGCTTTCAAATAAGGTATGCAGTGGTTAAATTTTAGAAAACAATTCTAATAAATTTTAATGCTATCTATTATTACAGTTACGTATAATAATTTTAATGAGTTAATTAAAACCATTAATTCAATTCCTATATCAGCTTCTATAGAATCCATAGTAATAAATGGCGGGCAGTGTGAGAAAACATTGGATTATTTAAAATCCTTTTCGGGTAGATCAGTCTCAGAGAAAGACGACGGCATTGCAGATGCTTTTAATAAGGGTGTTACGCTTGCTTCCGGTAAATATATTATGTTTCTTAACAGCGGCGATGAATTAATTGACAATTCATATCCTGAAAAAGCAATAAAGATTTTAGAACTTGATCGAAACATTAGCTTTGTCCATTCTAATCTTATCTTAGCTGATGCGGGAAATAACCAACTATATATGAAACCCCAAATGAAAAGTTTGGGTAGAGGAATGCCATATTTACATCCGACTATGATTGTTAAAAAAGAATTATTTAATCGGATCGGATATTTTAATACTACACTAAAAGTTGCAATGGATTTTGATTGGGTTGCAAGATTGGTTAAAAATAATTTTATAGGTTCTTACTACAGCAATTCATTTGTTGTTAAAATGGATGGTGAAGGAAAATCCATTGTTCAAGAATCAATTGCAATGAGAGAGTGTTATTCAATTTTAAAAGCTAATGCTTTATTAAATCCCAAAAATATTTTTGGCTTTAGTTTAAGGTTTACACTTTATCTAACAAGAGTTTTAATGGCTAAGATCGGGCTAAAAAAAATATTGGTATCAATGAAAAAAATAAAGCACTCTCAATAAACAAGCATTAAATTTTGTTAATAAAAATTGCTTTAATAAAACCAGTTAACCTTCCTGCAAGTGCTGCAAAGTTTGTTGCAATCAATTGTGGTTTTAATTTTACTATACTTAGTAATGAAAGAAAAAATGGCATTATTAACATTTCTATAAACTCATAAATCACAATTATTTTTCTTTTTCTTATTAACCATTTATAAACTAATGCCCCTTTACCAATTCCATATCTAAATGATTTTTTAAATCCAGAACGTATCGATTCATTAAATGGTGGGACATGATATACTTTTAGCTCAGGGAAAAACTCCATAGGAATGTTATTAAAAAAAGCTTTCCAGCAAAAGTCTGTTTCTTCGCTGCTTCCCCAATAGGCGCCCACACCAAAATTTTCATCAAACCTTTCTAAAAAATCAAAAGCAGCAGCTTTAATTACAAAATTTGAACCCATTAAATTTTTTGTATTCCTAAATTTTTTAAGACTTCCACCTTTTTTATGTCTTAAAGAATAAAATTCTTTTGTGTCCTCTCTAACTATACTGCCCGCTAATATTTGAAGGGTTGGATTTTTTATAATTATACTATCCAGTAATTCAGAATAATTTTCACAGGGATAACCGTCATCGTCACAAAAAAATATCCAATCAGCGTCTTCAGGAATCACAACAGAATTTCTTGCAGCTGAGACAGATTTGAAATTGACTTTTTTTCTTTCAAGTAGTGGATGGTTTAGAGTTTCAGTTGATAGTGTTAATCCGATTCTATTTTGATCAATTAAGAAAACTTTAAGTGGTTTTATCTTTTGATTAAGAATTTTCTTTAAACATCTTTCAACAAAATTAAAGTGTAAAGAAAGAGTATTATACAT
>JAGOXU010000241.1 GCA_018059515.1 Ignavibacterium sp. | reverse complement strand
AAATACTAAAAGGGGAAGGAAGAGATTTTGCACTGGTTTTTACATTTTTCTTTTTTGTCTTTACTGCCATAAATACTCCGGGTTTAAAATAAGAACCCGGTGATGGGGAATCACCGGGCCTGACTCATTCATATCAAAGGGCAGGGGAGAACCCTTTGAAAGAGTCGATTGAAAAATAATTTGATAAATGTTATTTGTCAAGTATTATTTGATATTAATTATTTACTTATCTGATATACTATCTTTCTGATAGTATCAAATTGTAAATAAGGGTATTCAGCTCGTATTGCATCAATTGCATCTCCGGCACTTAATTTTCCGGATCTAAGCTGTTTAAATTTTTTCCTTATCTGATAATCTCTTACGGCTTTTTCGTCTATTAAGCCATGAGAATCAAGAAGATCAAATATATCATCGCTTATCAGTTCAGATAATGGATTGTCGATTTTTGCTTTTATTTCTCTCATCACGCGTTCCTCCGATTAAATTAGTGATTGCAGTTACCTAAAAGTACCGTATCAAATCGTATAAATTAATCTCCATTATAAGTTTATGTAATATAACAAAAAACCGACCAGAGAAATTCCCTAAATCGGTACATTTGCTACTCTGGTTAATTTTCCAACATTTAATATTTTAGACGAACGAAAATTAAAACTGTAGCAAATCTATTATAATTTTTTTCCTTTGATTATTACTGATGCAAATATTGACAGAAAATTACATAATGTCAAGTATTTTTTTAGGTCTGCAGTAATCAATTACGCACAAGCATATAGTACATTGAGTAGTTATGATTTTATAAAATTAGTTATGATGATAAATATACTAATCAGATCAATGTACCAATTCTTAAGTCTGACTTTGCTAATTACCATATCTTAAAAAGATGTTGTAAATTTGTTCAGAATTAAATCAAAATTTTAAATATTAATTTTATCAACTATATGAAAACTGCACTAATAACAGGAATTACCGGACAGGATGGAGCCTACCTAAGCAAATTTCTCTTAGAAAAAGATTACAATGTGGTTGGAATAACAAGGAATTTACAATCCGGCAATTTAAACGGCTTAAGTTTTCTTGGTGTTGAAAATGATGTTCGATTAGTTGAAGCTAACGTGTTTGATCTCTCAAACATAATTCGCTTATTAGAAAAATATAAACCGGATGAGTTTTATAATCTTGCTGCTCAAAGTTCTGTTGGATTATCTTTCGATCAGCCTATTGGAACTCTTGAGTATAATATAATCTCTGTTGCAAATATTCTTGAAGCAATAAGGATTGTAAACAAAGACATTAAGGTTTATCAATCTTCCAGCAGTGAGATGTACGGTAATGTCAATAAAAACTTGTTACCAATCGATGAAAACTTTAATATACATCCCGCAAGCCCTTACGCAATATCTAAAGCTGCCGCACACTGGGTTTGTGTAAACTATCGTGAGGCATACAAACTTTTTATTTCCAGCGGAATTTTATTTAACCACGAATCTGTTCTTAGAAGACAAAACTTTGTTACAAAGAAAATCATATCATCTGCAATTAAAATCAAAAAGAATAAACTTGATTTCCTAAAAGTTGGTAACACCTCTATTATGCGTGATTGGGGTTACGCACCCGAATACATAAAAGTAATGTGGAAAATGCTGAATGTACCCAAACCAAGTGATTATATAATTTGTACAGGTGAAGCACACACTTTACAGGAATTTATTGATAAAGTATTTATAAAACTCGGACTTGATCCCACAAAGTATGTTAAGTTTGATAAAGCACTTTACCGACCGGTTGAGCTTGAAGTAATTTACGGCAATCCGCAAAAAGCAAAAGCAGAGCTTGAATGGAACTACTCGATGACATTTGATGATTTGATAAACAAATTGATTGAAGATGAAATAAAGTACAACGAATGGTGGATAAGTAAAAGCAAAATTTAAAGTAACGGCAATTCTATTTATACTTAAAAATAAATTACATTGATGAAAATAATCAAACTAATCCTTCTTCTTACTCTTTTCTTTTTGTTTGATACAACATTCTCGCAAGTTGAAAATGTTCCTATCACTAACAGCGTTTATACTTTTCTTAAGGAAATGAAGGTGAAAGGAATCCTTTCATTTATTCGCGAGGATGATCCGGTTCTTTCTCGATTTGAAGTAAAAGATTTACTTGAAAAAGTAAATAATCAGACAACCGAACTTAGCGCCACAGAAAAAAAACTTTTAGATAAATATCTAACCGAATTTTCTGATACTATTAATCCTGATTCATCAACGCAATTGTTTAATCCACAAAATGGATTTTTTACCGATCTTGATCAAATGATTACAAATAAAGTAAAATATCTCTACGCATATCAAGAACCTGAAAATAATATCTACTTTGAATGGCTGGGGCATTTTTATCACGGGCAGGATTTTTCTCAAGACCACGCGGTTAACTCAAATCTTTATGATATTGGTTTTAGAATTAGAGGAACAGTTTTTAATCATTTAGGTTATAACTTTACTGCAATAAAAGGTGGAGTTAGCGGTAACAAAAACTTTGCTGAAATAATTGATCCGCGTTTATTAACAAATTTTAAATGGATTGAAAACTCTGAGAACATCGGCAATTATGATTATGCTTACGGATATTTAAAATATTACACAGAGCCTTATAAAGATATGAATGTTAGTGTGCAGCTTGGCAGAGAAGATGTTACTCTTGGTTATGGCTATGGAAGTAAATTGATATTATCAGGTGATAATCCCACGATGGATTTTATTAAGTTCAACTTCGATTACGGAATAATAAGTTATACCTCATTTCACGCTTCTACAACCGGGTATTTTAGTTTTACACCTGAACAGCGATACACAAAATACTTTGCTCATAATCATTTAAAACTAAAGTTCGACAATCTGTTTGATATTGGAATTGGCGAAACTATGATATACTCCGGCAGAGGAATTGAACTTGGCTACTTATCGCCAATAGGTTTTTATAAATTTATAGAAATGGAAATACAGGATAGAGATAACGGAAATTTATACTTTGATCTTCAAACGAAGTTTGTGAAAAATTTAGAACTGCAGGCAACATTTCTGCTTGATGAAAATATCCTGAGTAATCTTGGCGACCTGGAAAAATTTACAAATAAAACTGCTTACCAGCTTGGCGCATTTTGGTATCAACCTCTTAACATAAACGACCTTTCGTTGATCTTAGAATACACGAGAATTAGACCTTACGTTTACACACATTTTGATTTAAAAAATAATTATACCGTTTTTGGTGCTAATCTTGGACATAGAATTGGACCCAATGCAGATGAACTAATGATAAGAACTAACTACAACTTTAGTGAGTGGATAAGAGGAACAATTGAATATCGCTATCAAAGAAAAGGAAACAATGTTTATGCAGATGATGGAACGCTTATAAAAAATGTCGGTGGAGATATTGCTCTAACGCACGGCTATGTGCTGCCAACAGATCGTGCATATTTTTTAGATGGCGAAAGAGTAAACACAAATTTTTTTAGCGTGGGATTTAGAGTAGAACCAATCCGTGATTTTATTTTTGATATTTCGTATAATATTAACAATAGTGCAAACACAACAAAAAATAGTTCTTATAAAATAAGTTATGCATTGTTAAGGTTTACATTGGAATATTAGAAATGATTTTTTTGCAAGGCTTTCCTCAGACAGAAGGAGTAAGGATGATATCAAGCAGTACTCTAAGCGCATTGCAATGCTAAAACAGGATTATTAAATAGATTTACAAAAGGCTCTTTACTTTTAAAAATTAAAGGTTATTTTAGAAATAGTTCTTTCTGTTAAATTATTTTATCATTTTTTCATAGGGGCTCTTTATGAAAAAGATAGTTTTGGTTTTTAGTTTGTTTTCAATCCTTCCTTTTAATCTTTTCTCACAGCAGAATTTTTGGGTGCCAACAAATGGACCTTATGGGGGTACAATTCGTTCTTTAGCAATAAATTTTAATGGCGATATTTTTTGTGGAACTTATTTTTCTGGAATTTTCCGCTCAACAGATAATGGGGAAAATTGGGTAAATCAAAACAATGGGATAACAAATCTCAATATCAATGTTATAAAAATAAACTCCACTAATATGATTTTTGTTGGGACTGAAAACGGAATTTTCCGCTCAACTAACAATGGGGAAAGCTGGATACAAATCAACAATGGTCTAAGTAATTTTAACATTCAGGCAATTTCAATTGGTTCAAACAATCATCTTTTTGTTGGTGCTGGCTCCAAAGTTTTTCGATCTACAAATGATGGTGATAGTTGGATTGATGCAAGTAATGGTTTAACAACTTCAACTAGAATCATTTCTTTAGCAGCTAATTCTGATGGTGATATTTTTGCTTCATCAGATTATAACTGGACTACATTTAAGGGAGGCGTTTTTCGCTCTACTGACAATGGTGAAAGTTGGAATAAACTTAACGACAACTATTTTCTAACTCTAGCCATTAACTCTAACGACCTTATATTTGCTGGGACACAAAATGGGATACTTCGTTCAACCGATAATGGAGTTAATTGGGTTGCGATAAATAATGGGTTAACTGCTTATAATATTTTAGCGATAACATTTAACGCAAATCAAGACATTTTTATTGGAACGCAATATGGGACTGGAGGGGTTTTCCGTTCAACAGACAATGGCGCTAACTGGGTTGAAATTAATAATGGGTTAACCGTGCTCGATATTCCTGCATTAGCTATCAATTCAAATAATAAAATATTTGCCGGCACTGCTGAAATTGGAATTTTCCGTTCAGATGATTACGGTGAAAATTGGTTTATGGTAAACAGTGGATTGAATGCAGTAATTGTTAATGATTTAGAAGTTAATTCAAGCGATCAAATATTGGCAGTATGTGCTGAAAGTGGAATTTCCTATTCAACGAATAATGGTAACGACTGGACTTATTTAAATAATGATTTACATATTAGTGGCATTCATAG
>JAGOXU010000240.1 GCA_018059515.1 Ignavibacterium sp. | reverse complement strand
AGTGTAAGGAATCTGAAGCATATCGAGCATTGCAGGTATTTGTGCTTCGCGGCTTACCCCGAATGCACCTTCTGCAATATTAAAAACAATATCAGGTTTAACTTTTCGAAAATTATTATATGCTTCCTCGTCTGCTTCAATCAAAGTAACATTATTATAGCATGCAATTGCATCTTTAACTGCGTTGATAGTTTCCCATGTATCCCATTCGGCATAAGTATCTAATTGAGTTTGAAAATTTTGTGATTGATTATTAACAATTGGAGACACTGATGCAGAGAGAGGTTCACTTTCTGGTTTTAAATTGTATGCTAATACAACGTTCAACTTCTTGTTAAAGAAGGAAGATAAAATATTTTTCTCCTTATAAATTTTTTCTATTCCAAATATAATATTTATAAAATGTTTGTCAACAAGTTTTAAAAATGTTGGAAAAAATATTTTTCAGCATTCATCAACTAACTTTTTATGTTTTTAAAATATTTTAAAAGAAATTTTATTAATTAAAATTTAGGAAGATGAATTATAATAGCTGTTTATAGTATTAGGATAGATGTAAATGTTTTTAATGCTAAGCGATCTTTGCGTAAGAAAGGTTTTGAGAATAATATTTGATAAGATTTTTCCGAATCAGCTCAGAAAATTTTTTTTCTAAATGCGGATCATTTTCTATTAATTTGAACGCACTTTGCTTTGCTTCGAGAATAATTTCATGATCATCAACAATATTTGTGTACTTTAATTCCGGAAAGCCGCTTTGCTTTGTTCCGAAAATATCTCCGGGTCCGCGCAGCTTTAAATCTATTTCAGCAATTTTAAAACCATCTAAATATTTTACCATCGATTGCAGTCTTACAGATGATTTATACTTTTCCAATTGAACAGCAGACAAATAATCTAACTCAAGTTGGTTTGCATTTTGCTTTGCAGCTATTTCATCTTTTGTAATTAAGATGCAGTAAGCTTGTTTGTTTCCTCTGCCAACTCTTCCGCGCAATTGATGAAGCTGTGACAATCCGAATCTATGTGCATCATTAATTAAAATTATATTTGCGTCAGGAATATCAATCCCGACTTCAATTACGGTTGTAGAAACCAAAACTTCAAAAGCTTTGTCTCTAAACATCAGCATCACTTCTTCTTTTTCCTGCCAGCTCATTCTTCCATGTATCAATCCAACCTTAAGATTTTTAAGATGATTTTCTTTTAAATCTTCATAAAATATTGTTGCGGCTTTCAAATCTAATTTATCAGATTCTTCAACAAGCGGATAAACTAAAAATGTTTGATAACCTTCTTTCGCTTTATCAATAATAAAATTATATATCTCAGGCAGTTTCTTCTCACCGCGCAAAACAGTTTTAATCGGAATTCTATTCATCGGCATTTCATCAATAACAGAAAAATCTAAATCTGCATAAACCGTCATTGAAAGAGTTCTTGGAATTGGAGTTGCACTCATTACAAGTACATCGGGAGTTTTTCCTTTACTTTGGAGTAATGCGCGCTGCTTTACACCAAAACGATGCTGTTCATCAATTACAATCAATCCAAGATTTTTAAACTTAACTTGTTCTTCAAAAATTGCATGTGTACCGATAACAATATCTGCTTCCTGTAATTCAATATCAGAAAGTTTTTTTGTCCGCACAGATTTCTTTTGTCCGCCAAGCAATAAACTAACTTTAATTTCTTTTCCTCGTATGATTGAAGCAAGTTTATTCATCATCGCAGAAATATTTTTTGCGTGTTGATCGGCTAGAATTTCTGTTGGAGCCATTAGCGCAGCCTGATATCCATTATCAATTGCTATTAACATTGCGATAAGAGCTACAATAGTTTTTCCGCTTCCAACATCGCCCTGCAAAAGTCTGTTCATTGGTTTTTCAGAAAGCATATCTTTTTTGATTTCACTAAGAACATTTAATTGAGCTTTTGTTAAATCAAATGGAAGCGTTTTAAGAAACTCGGAAATAAGATTTGATTTTATTTCCATTTTGTTTCCGGCAAGCTTTGTTTGATAATTATTTTTTCGTATTGCAACCAATAGTTCGATATAAAACATTTCTTCAAATTTGAACCTGCGTTTAGCCTGCTCAAACAATTCTTTGCTTTGTGGATAGTGATAATTCTTTACGGCAGTTATTAAATCAATCAGCTTATGTTGAGCAATAATTTCTTGCGGAAGAGTTTCTTCAAGTTTATCAGCGTAATCCTCAACTGCGTAATTAATAATACGGCGTAAACTTAAATCACCAATGTTTTTTTGCTTAAGTTCTTTTGGAATTCTGTAGAAAGGAATAATCTTTCCCGTGTTAAGAAAACTTTGTGTTTCTTCCTCGGTTATCTTATCAAAATCCGGATGAACAAATTGAAGTTTGTTGTAATTTATTTCAGGCTTACCGGAGATTGCAAAATAATCTCCTTCATTAAAAACAGAATGAAAATATTTTACACCCTGAAACCAAACACATTCTATAAATCCTGATGAATCTCTAAACTGAACTTTTAGAATTTCTTTTCTACCCAGATTTCTTTTTTCTTTATCAACAACTTTTGCAATTATTGTAGCTTCGCCGTCGTAACCGTTAATTGCATAACCATAAGCTTTGGTGGAATTTAAAATAGTTGTGCGGTCTAAATGGCGGGAAGGAAAGTAGAAGATAAGATCACGGATTGTATTTATGCCAATTTTAGAAAATGATTCAGCACGTTTTGGTCCAACTGATTTAATGTATTGAACGGAAGACTCAAGAATATTTTCTTTATCAGATTTCATTGCCCGAAAAATAGATGGTTAGTAAAGCAAACTCAAACTTTCAGATAATTATTAAGTTAAAAATTATTTAACTTTCCATATAATTTATTAAAGGAATTTACTTTGGATTGGAAATTACTCTTAACAGATGACCGTCTTGGAATTGAAAAAAGTCAATCAGCAAAAAAAGATGGACGAAGCCAGTTTCAAAAAGATTTTGATCGAATAGTATTTTCTCCAGCGTTCAGAAGGTTGCAGGATAAGACGCAGGTTTTTCCATTACCGGAAAGTGATTTTGTGCATACAAGGTTAACTCACAGTCTTGAAGTTTCGGTTGTCGGAAGATCGGTTGGGAATCTTGTTGGGGAAAAAATTATCGCAAAACATCCGAAGCTTAAAAAAATTTTTACACAATTCCATTTTGGAGAAATTGTTGCCGCTGCTTGTCTTGCTCATGATATTGGCAATCCTCCGTTTGGTCATTCCGGTGAGGATGCTATTTCAGAATATTTTAAGAATGGAAACGGTAAAAAGTTTAAAGAAGAAATTGCTGATGAAAAAAAATGGAATGACTTAATTCGATTTGAAGGCAATGCACAGGGATTTAGAATAATTACTAAGTTACTTAATCGGAATGTAAATGGAGGATTGCAATTAACTTATGCTACTCTTTCTGCTTTAAATAAATATCCAAAAGAATCTTTAACAGATTTAGAAATTAAAAACTCAAATGGGTATAAGAACATCTACAAAAAGTTTGGGTTCTTTCAATCCGAAAAAGAAATATTTAAACACGTTGCAGAAAAAACAGGATTAGCAAAACCAAATAAATCAGAAAAGTATTTATGTAGCCGTCATCCGCTTTCTTTTCTTGTTGAAGCTGCCGACGATATCTGTTACAGCATTATGGATCTGGAAGATGGTTTTCGTTTAGGACTGTTATCTTTTAAAGAAACTGAAAATTTATTACTGCCTTTAATTAACAAAAAGGATTTGACCGGTTACAAAAATCGGGATGACAATGAAAAGGTTGGTTACTTGCGTGCAAAAGCTATAAGCGATTTGGTAAATGATATTGCAGCAGCGTTTGTTGAAAATGAAAAAGCGATTCTTAACGGATCTTTTAATAAAGAATTAGTGACTGTAATAAAACAATCCGGTGCTTTAAAGAAAATTGAAAAAGCTTCAATTGAAAAAATTTATCGCCACCGAAGTGTTGTTGAGCGAGAAGCCGCAGGTTATGAAGTGCTCGGCGGATTGCTGGATACTTTTATTACTGCTTATAACGAATATTCAAATGATAAACTCTCACCAAAAAATCGCGCTATAATAAATCTTATCCCCAAAAGATTTTTTTATGCGGAAAAAGAAAATCCAGAACTATATCATCGTTTATTAAGAATAATTGATTTTGTTTCTGGCATGACCGACTCCTACGCAGTTTCTATCTATAGAAAAATAAAAGGAATATCTTTACCTGGTGGGCGAGTAACAGAATAACTAAGTCAAATAGAACGCGGATGACACGGATCGCGCGGATTTTCGCAGATTAAGACAAAGGAGGATTTATGCTGCACGAAAATATTACGAAGAAAATTATTGAGGCTTAATTATAAAGTTTATAATTCTCTTGGGTATGGATTTCTTGAAAAGGTTTATGAGAATGCATTGAAAATTGAATTGATAAGAATGGATCTAAAAGTTGAACAGCAAAAAAATATTAAAATATTTTATGAAAAATTTGAAGTGGGGGATTACTTCGCCGATATAATAGTAAACGATTTGGTCATTGTTGAATTAAAAGCTGCTGAAAGTTTATGTGAAGAACATGAAGCACAATTAATAAATTATCTAAAAGCTACAAATCTTGAAGTCGGACTATTATTAAATTTTGGTAAGAAAGCAGAATTTAAAAGGAAAGTTTTTTCTAATGATCGGAAATCCGTGTGAACCAGCGTAATCCGCGGTATCCGTGTTCTATTGGATTTTGTGTTAGTGTCTTTCAGTTTTCATATCGCGGGTCATAAGATCGGTTGTAGCTTTTACGGGATCTTTATCTTCAAAAAGTATTTTATAAACTTCTGTTGTAATTGGAGTTTCAACATTATTTTTTTCTGCAAGCTTAGAAGCTGATCTACTTGTCTCAACACCCTCGGCAACCATATCCATACTTTTTAAAACTTCTTTAAGTTTTTTGCCTTTACCAATTTGTTCGCCAACATAACGATTACGACTATG
>JAGOXU010000239.1 GCA_018059515.1 Ignavibacterium sp. | reverse complement strand
GATAAGAGCATTCAAATGGGTGCTGAATATACAATGAGCATTACACTTAAAGATGATAAAGGAAACGAATATCGTTCCGGTTTAAAGGGTGAAGGAATTGTATCAACCTATCTAACAAAAGACGGCGGTGAAGAGCAGGATTCTAAAGCTCACAACCTATGTTTTGGTGACAATTTTCCTGTAAAAACAAAAGCAAGATCTTTGCTATGCGGATTCAAAGTTCCCATTAATGCAAAGATCGTTTCATTCGGTGTTAAGAAGAAAAATTTATGGAGTGCTGTTAAATAATTTATTTATAGAAGGGGATCTTTATGAAAAAAGTTTTTTTACTCGCCTTGATTCTGTCCACCTCAATTCTCCCGCAATGGACACAACACTTACCTAATCCATACGGAAAAACCTTATTCGATATTGAATTAATAGGTGCTGAAGATATTTTTATCGCTGGATTTGGGGCATTTATAAAAAGCACTGATAATGGCAATAACTGGACAACCAAAAGAAATGTTACTCAATATAGCGATCTATGGCACTCATTGTATTTTGCAAATAATTCAGTGGGCTGGATGTCTGGCAATGGAAAAATAATAAAAACCACTAATGGTGGTGGAGATTGGGTTGATCAGAATCCTAACTCCTCAGATCAGATATATAATATCCGCTTTTTTGATACACAGAATGGAGTTGCAATAACTGGGCAAGAAAAAAGAGTTTTAACTACAACTAATGGAGGCAATGACTGGGTAGTTAAAAATGTTCCGTCAACTAATTTTCTTCAATGCGGATATTTTGTTAATTCACAAACTGGTTGGGTTACAGGACAGAACGAAATTCTAAAAACATCAGATGCCGGTACTACTTGGACAAATTATCCAATTACTTCTTGGTTTTTTGACAGTTATTTCATTAATGAAAATATTGGATGGTTTGTTGGCAGTGGAGGGCAAATAACCAAAACAACAGATGCTGGTCTGACTTGGAATAATCAAAACTCAAATACAACAAAGGAGTTGTATTCTATTTGTATGTATGACGAAGATTTAGGATGGATTTCAGGCAGAGATGGGGTTGTTTTGAAAACAGAAGATGGTGGGAAAAATTGGACGACAATACAAACGCAAACAATGGCCATGCTTTATTCTATAAAATTTATTAGTCAAAACAACGGTTGGGCAGTGGGTGATAGCGGCGTTGTGCTTAAAACTACGGATGGTGGTGTTAACTGGTTATTAAAATCAAAAAATTTAAATTCACACCTAACAAACGGTTTTTTCCTAAATTCTCAGACTGGTTGGTTAACCGGAAGTAATGGATTAATTTTTAAAACATCAGATTCTGGTGATAATTGGTTAGTTACTGTTGCACCTGTATTAACCACTTTTTATGATATTGAATTTGCCAATATCTATTTGGGATGGGCTGTTGGAAACAATGGGAATATAATGAAATCCACTGATGGTGGATTGAATTGGAATACCCAGGTTTCAGGTGTAACAACCAGGCTTAATTCAATTAGTTCAACTGGAACTGATACCGTTTTTGCTGTCGGACATAGCGGAACAATATTAAAAACAATAGATGGTGGAAATATTTGGACAAATATAATACAAACCACATCAAATCAGTTTACTAAAATTATTAAAGACGATAATAATGACTTGTGGATTTGCGGTTATGATAATTCTTCATTTACACCTTTATTATTAAAATCTGAGAATGCGGGTATTAATTGGTCCAATAAATTTTTTACTGATTCTGTCGCACTTTATGCATTAGCAAAAGCAGAGAATGATTTTATTATTGGTGGTGGAAAATCGATTACTGGCGGAACAGAAATAGTTATTTTCAGAAGTACTAATGATGGAGAATATTGGTCTAAGATATTTGATATTCCAGGAATACCAAATGGTTCCAGAATTGTTGATTTGAAAATAAATAAAGAGGGGAATTATACTGCCATAACGACTAAGAAGATTTTTTATTCCTCTGATGGTGGTAATAACTGGAGCGAAGAAGAATTAGCTTTAGAAAATTTAAATTCTGTTTTTCCCTCAGATTCAACAACCTACTGGGTAACAGGGGACAATAGTTTACTTTTAGAAAATTCTAATTCTGGAATCACAAATATTCAAGGTTTCCACCCTTCATCACCCAACAATTTTTCTTTATCTCAAAACTATCCCAACCCGTTCAATCCAAGCACAAAAATAAGCTACAGCCTTGCTGCCACAGGGATTGTTTCACTCAAGGTTTATGATATTCTTGGAAGAGAAATTGCTACACTTGTTAATGAAGAAAAACCAGCAGGTAAGTATGAAGTAAGCTTCAACGCATCATCGCTTGCAAGCGGAGTTTATTTCTACCAGATAAAAGTCAATTCTACTTCAACAAGCCTGCCTGCCGGTAGGCAGGGCTCAGGACAAGGGTTTATTCAAACTAAAAAACTTATGTTGTTAAAATAATTATCAATTTATTTTTTTCATTTAGGAGGATGCAGTGAAAAAATTTAGCGGCGCTTTAATGGCAATTGTATCATTTTATTTTTTAGTTAGCTGTACAGAAACAGTCGCACCGGTTTTAACAGGCAGTATTTCAGGGTTTGTTTCTCTTTATGAGGAAGATGGAACCTCAATAAAAGATAGAAGCGGTGTAAGAGTATCTATCGAAGGTAGAAGTAACTTTGCTTTTTCTAATAGCGATGGAAGATATAATCTTGAAAATGTTTCAGCAGGCATTTTTAATATCGTTTATGAAAAGGAGGGTTTTGGATTAAACAAAATTATAGCTCGAGAATTTGTTGGCGGTGGAGATGCTTTTATATACGAACTTCCATTATCAAAACTACCGAGCTATAATGTTATTTCATTGAACATAGTTAAGTCAACAGCACAGCCGCAAACTTTGAACATAAGCGGACAGGTGTCTGATGCCCGTAACTATTATAGGCACATACGCTTATTTTTTGGAAAAAAGGTTTCCGTTTCAAATCATCCAAAAGATTATTTGGCTGTAAACGGAATTACTGTTTATCAGGACTCAATTTCTTTTAATTATTCTTTTGGGAATTATAAAACATATTTTCTACAAGAGGGTTTTAACCTCGGAGATACCGTGTATGCCGCTGCATATTCGATGTCCGATTATGGATGGGGTACGCCTGATCCATTAACAGGCAGATATTATTTTTATAATGTTGGTTCGTCACCGGTAAAATCAAGTTTTGTGCTGGACTAAGGAGATATTCTTAAACTTATCATAGTTTTCTAAGTGCTCGGTGACTTAGTTTTATTTCATTGGGCACTTAGTATTAAATTCTTTTTAGAAATCTCGCCTTCACATCGGAACTAATTATCTTTATTCCAGTCCCAAACCTTTAATCCGCTTATTCTTAAAATACTTAACAGTAAAAATGCAGCTCCAATCCACTGAACAGGTGATAAAATATTTCCGTGAACAAAATATTCCAGCACAACCGCAACTAACGGAAAAGCAAGTTCACAAATTGTTGCTATTGACGCACTTATGTTTTTTAATCCGTAATAGTAAAGAAAAATTGCTGGTCCGCCGGTTGTAAAAGCAATAATAGTAAAAACTAAAACTTGAGTATTAGTAACCTGATTTATTGATGCAATTGTACCGGATGATAAAACTATTGTTAACATTATAATTGCAGTAAGAAAAAATCTTAAATAAGTTCCAACCTCGTAACTAACATTGCGCAGCGCACGCTTACTTAAAACTGTTGATGATCCAAAACTTGCCGCCGCAAGTAAAGCAAACAAAGCCGCGAGAGTTGTTTGGTTTCCGGTATCAAGATTCGGTAAACTAAAACCAAACGTCATAATGTATGCGCTAATAATTGCAATACCAGCCCAGATAAAAAATTCTTTTTCCAGTTTTTCTTTTAAAATTATACCAGCAAGTGCAATTGCAAAAATCGGCTGCATCTTTTGGATAAGCACAACGATAGAAAGATTAACAAAATCAACATAAAATAATGCACGGGTAATTGCCATCGTACCAATTGCTCCGCCGAATAATGCAACACCAATAAATGCAAGCCAATCTTTTGCTGCCAAATTTTTTATCTGAGTAAAATATTTTTTAAAAAACGGAGTAAGTAAAAGCGCAACAACCATACTTTCGATAAACACAACAAGTGTAACCGGTAAGCTGTAAAGCGATGGCGTAAGTACAATTCCATCCACTGCCCAAAGTGATGCTGCAATTATCACAAAGAGGGATGATGTAATACTTGATTTATGTTTTGTATTTTCTGCTTGATTAACTTTATTCAAAAACTATCTCAATTATTTTTTAACCGGAAAAACATCCAGCTTAAGCTTTATTACAAGAATATAAATTGCAAAAATTAATGTAAGTGCGTTAGCTAAAATTATCGGATAAGAATTAAGTATTAACCCGTAAATCAGCCAGAAAATTAATCCTGCATTTAACAAAGAAAAAGTTCCCAACGAAATATCTTTTGTGTGCCGTGTTTTATAAACCTTTATTGCCTGCGGAATGAAAGCAACCGTTGTACAAAGAGCAGCCAAATAACCTAAATAAGATTCCATATTTCTCAATTTATTTTGAAGAGTAAACTTATAAATAAAAGTAGAGTTTTTTTTAAGTTATTTGCGAATCCTGATTTGGCTGTAAATAGTCAGAAATTACTATTGGGTAAAATTTACCCTTTTTAATCAAAAACTTACTTTTAAGAATTTACTTTGTTTGGAAAATTTGACGGATTCTCAATCATAAAATGGAATAATAATTGCATTAATCCTGAAAAAATAGAGTAAGTACTTTTAATAATTATAAAAACCGATTCTTAAAATTATTCTAATTAATATATTCAACGATTTTAATAACCAATTTGAGGTAACTAAGTGGAAGACCAATTAACAAAAGAAGTAATAAAAAATAAAATTGCTGATGATTTTGATACCGATCTTGAAAAGATTGTAAATAAAATAGTGCTTCCATCTGAGTTGCCAAATTGGAACAAGGC
>JAGOXU010000238.1 GCA_018059515.1 Ignavibacterium sp. | reverse complement strand
AGGAACTATCACACAGTTTAATGGATTAAATCAACTTGAATCTCCAACGCTTCATTCAATCCTTTCAAGTGGAAATGAAGTTGAACCTGTATTAGCAACTCCAAGTATGTTAAGCGGAGACGGTGTTTCGGGAATTGAAAATTATGAAGGAAGATTGGTTAGAGTTAACGGTGTGTTGGTAACAGAACTTAACGGAACAACTTTTAGCAACTGGGCATATAGAAATTATATGCTTACCGGTTCAAGCGCTTCTGATACAGTTCAAATAAGAATTGATAACGATACACAAATAATTGGTATGGTTGCACCTGCCGGAAGATTTGATGTTGTAGGAGTTTTAAGTCAATTTAAAACTTCATTACCATTTATTGGCGGTTATCAGTTAATGCCTCGTATTCCATCTGATGTAATTTCTAACGGACCAATCATAGAAAGATATCCGGAAGAAGTTGATTTAACTTCCAATTCAATTACACTTGATTGGAGTACAATTAATCCAGGGACTTCGAGAATCAGATATGGGTTTACAACTAATTACGAGCTTGGTGTTATCGAACCGGATAATGATTTAAGAACAACGCACAATGTAACCGTACCCGGTCTTGATGTTGCAACCATTTATAACTTACAGGTTTTTTCAGTAGCAAATTCGGATACAAGTTTTTCAAGTAATATTATTTCAAGCACAACATCAGCATTTCCTACAACAGGCGAAATAAATGTTTACTTTAACAATTCTGTAAATACGAGTGTTTCATCAGGTGTAAATGCAAATGCTAATGCAAACTTTACAGATTTATTGATCCAAAAATTAAATAACGCAAAACGCTCTATTGATGTTGCACTATATAGTTTAAGTGGAACAGTCGGTGCAAACATTGCAACAGCTTTGGTAAACGCTAAAAATCGTGGTGTAAAAGTTAGAGTGATTGGTGAATATGATAATAGAAACACTGCACCCTGGACAACACTTTCAAGTAATGGTATTCCTGTAATTAACGATGCCTTTGGTAATAATGATGGAAGCGGTTTACATCATAATAAGTTTTTTATTATTGATTATCGCGGCGGTGCTGCTGACAGTGTTTGGGTTATTATGGGTTCATGGAATCCAACTGACCCAGGAACAAATGATGACAGACAAAATCTTGTTATGTTTCAGGATGTTGCTTTAGCAGGTGCTTACACAGTTGAGTTTCAAGAAGAGTGGGGAAGTAGTACAGATACACCAAACTCTGTAAACTCAAGATTCGGCTCAAGAAAGTTTAATAACACCCCGCATAATTTTGTTATTGGCGGAGTTAAAGTCCAAAGTTATTTTAGTCCAAGCGATGGAACTACTTCGCGTATAGCAAAGACACTTGGTAAAGCCGAAAAATCTATTAACGGCTGCGTAATGACTCTTACACGTAGAGATTTAGCAGATACAATTATTGCGGTAAAAAATCGCGGCAGCAAAACTCGTTTGGTTTTAAGTAACAATACGGATTCCGGAACTCAGTTTTCTTATCTCCAATCAAACGGAGTTGATATTCGTTTAAAAGGATTTACACCCGGTTTGCTTCACCACAAATACGCTGTTGTTGATGCAGAACCTTTTGGATATACTCCTTATGTAATTACAGGTTCACATAATTGGTCTTCATCTGCAGAAAACAGTAATGATGAAAACACAGTAATAATTCAGGATAATCAGATTGGTAATTTTTATCTGCAGGAATTTGCTGCAAGATATTACGAAGCAGGCGGTACGGATTCTATAAACACAATTACAAGTGTAAATCAAGATGCAGAAATTCCAACACAGTTTGCTTTGTTACAGAACTATCCAAACCCATTTAATCCAACAACCAAAATTCAATTTGAAGTTCCGATGTCACAAAAAGTTGAGTTGATTGTCTATGATATTTTGGGAAGAAAAGTAAAAGAATTGTACAATGATTTAGCGCCTGCGGGTGTAATCAATTTAGAATTCAGAGCGGATTATCTTGCAAGCGGAATGTACATTTATCGATTGAAAACAAAGGATATTTCCATCTCTAAAAAGATGATTCTTTTAAAGTAATTTCATAAAAATTTGTAAAAAAAAGGCTCTTTGTCTAATTTTACGCTTTAAAAATATTATAAAGAAAGAAACAGAATGAGTGAGTTAAAAGGAAAAATTATTCAAATTATCGGACCTGTGGTTGATATTGAATTTGAAGGTGGACATTTACCGAAGATATATAATTCTATCAGAATTCCACGTACATCAACCGAAGGCAAAAAAGAAGAACTAATTGTAGAAGTTCAACAGCATCTTGGCGAAAATCGAGTTAGAGCTGTTGCTATGGATTCTACAGATGGCTTGGTTAGAAGTATGGATGTTTTTGATACCGGCAAACCTATTACTGTTCCGGTTGGACCAGCAACACTTGGCAGATTAATAAATGTTATCGGTGATGGAATTGATGGTCTTGGAGAAATCAAAGCGGAAAAAAGATATCCAATTCATCGCGCAGCACCATTGTTTAAAAATCTTTCCACTCAATCTCAAATGTTTGAAACCGGTGTAAAGGTTATCGATTTAATGGAGCCATACAGTCGTGGTGGTAAAACCGGATTGTTTGGCGGTGCAGGTGTTGGTAAAACAGTTATTATTCAGGAATTAATTCACAACATTGCAAAGCAGCACGGTGGTTATTCTGTATTTGCCGGCGTGGGTGAAAGAACCCGTGAAGGAAATGATCTTTGGCTTGAAATGAAAGAGTCTGGAGTTATTGATAAAACTGCTTTAGTGTTTGGTCAGATGAATGAACCACCGGGAGCAAGATTACGTGTTGCACTTACCGCACTAACTATTGCTGAATATTTTAGAGACGACGAGGGAAGAGATGTTCTTCTTTTTATTGATAACATTTTCCGTTTTACACAAGCAGGTTCGGAAGTATCAGCACTTCTTGGTAGAATGCCTTCTGCGGTTGGTTATCAGCCAAACCTTGCTACTGAAATGGGTGCGCTTCAAGAAAGAATTACATCAACTGATAAAGGATCAATTACTTCTGTGCAGGCAATTTACGTTCCTGCAGATGATTTAACAGATCCGGCTCCTGCCGCAGTATTTGCTCACTTGGATGCAACAACTGTGTTAAGCCGACAAATTTCAGAGCTTGGTATTTATCCCGCTGTTGATCCGCTTGAATCATCTTCAAGAATACTTGAGCCTGGAATTTTGGGACAGGAACACTATGATGTTGCAAAAAATTGCAAAGAGATTCTTCAACACTATAAGGATTTACAGGATATTATTAATATTCTTGGTATGGATGAACTTTCTGATGAAGATAAAGTTGTTGTAAAACGTGCTCGTAGAATCCAAAGATTTTTCAGTCAGCCTTTTAGCGTTGCTGAAGCATTTACCGGCAAAGAAGGAAAGTATGTTAAGTTGGAAGATACAATTCGCGGCTTTAAAGGAATCATTGATGGCAAGTATGATGAAATACCGGAATCAGCATTTATGTACGTTGGTGAAATTGAAGAAGTAGTTGAAAACGCAAAGAAAATGGCTTAACAATGGCAGAATTAAATCTTGAAATAGTAACTCCATCCAAATCTGCTTTTAACGGTGTGATAAAATCTATAACTGTTCCCGGCACCAAAGGAAGATTTCAGGTTTTAGTAAATCACGCACCAATTATTAGCACATTTGATATTGGAATGATTAAAGTTGATCTGCCTGATGGAAAAGAAAATTATTACTCAACTGCCGGAGGTACTATTGAAGTACTTGATAATAAAGTTCTCGTACTTGCAGATTCTATTGAACGGATTTCTGAAATCGATGAAGAAAGAGCTTTGCAGGCAAAACAGCGAGCCGAAGAAAAATTAGCAGCAAAAAGAAGCGATATTAATATTACAAAAGCCAAAGCCGCATTAGAACGGGCAAACAACAGGATTAGTTTGAAAGAAAAATATTCACGGTAATTAATTTGTTATGTAATTATAAAATAAAAGCGAGTTAAAAGCTCGCTTTTTTATTTTAAATCTTTAGCATAACTAAGAGATGACATCTTTTTCTAAAGATGTTATCTCTAAACTAAAAGATTCTCCTTTCCATCTTTAATTACTTTCTTTATTTTTAACCTAGTTGTTTTTAGAATCTGATATACGATTAATTAACTTGCCCTATACTCCGCAGGGCAATGAGTTGGTGGGTAATTATTTTTTAATAATAAATTCATTATGCAAGAACCCAAATCCAACGAACGTACTTTTCAAGGGATTATCTGGAATGTTGTAAATAATATTCTTGAAAAAGATGATAGCATTTCCTTTTCAAGAATATTACAAGAACAAAATATTGGCGTTGACGAATCAAGATTTGCTGATGGACTGTTAGAATCAAGTTCAGATAGTTCAAAAAAGGTTTTATTTGAACTTAAAAATTCTAATTGGGATGCCACAGATGAAAATTTGGTTTATCCTGCAATGCTCAAAGCATTTAATAAAGGTTATAAATACTTTGTTACTGGTACACCAAGACAATTGGTTATCTATGAGACTTTTAAAGAAAACACTCTGCTAAATGACAGAAAACTTAAAGTCTATAACATTTCCAATATCCGCAATAATGATGAATGTACATATCCTGGTTACGTAACACAGATTACTCAACCACTTAAAATATTTCTTAAAGACTTAAGCGATATTGTTCACAGTATTAAAGAAATTCAGTGGGATTCCATTGATAAGTTTTTTGTAAACAAACTTTCTGCTTACATTCTTGAAGGCTCAGCGGAAATGTTTAATGTTATGTATGATAAAATTAACGATGATCCGCATCTCAAGAATGAATTAAAAAAATATCTACGTGATCAAGACATATTTAATATTTCATTAAAATTCGATGGCGAAGAAATTTATAATATATGTCAGCTTTCTAATTACCTGCTTTACCTCAAAATTATTTTCTATACATATTTACAGAGGGATTTACCTGAACTTAAACTCAAAGTTTTAGAAATACCCGAAGACAAAGAAAAAT
>JAGOXU010000237.1 GCA_018059515.1 Ignavibacterium sp. | reverse complement strand
AAGATTTGCTGAACATAATTCTGGACAAAACAAATCAACAAAAAATAAAGGACCTTGGAAGTTGATTTTTTTGAAACAGTTTGATAATAATTTAGAAGCTAATAGATTTGAATTGAATTTGAAAAAGCTTAGAAATAAAAATTTTATTGAAAACGAATACGCGGAATTTTTCTTAAACACTTAGTATTCGGGGTGTAGCGCAGCCCGGTAGCGCGCTTCGTTCGGGACGAAGAGGCCGTAGGTTCGAATCCTATCACCCCGACTAACTTTTTTAGGTTTAGTTATGGCACAAAATCATTCATTCGATATAATCTCTGAAATTGATTTTCAGGAAGCAGACAATGCTGTTAATCAAGCGTTAAAAGAAATTCATCAACGTTATGATTTGAAGGATTCTAACACTCAATTAGAACTTAACAAAAAAGATAAGCTTATTACAATGAATACAAGGGATGATTACTCGCGTAAATCAGCCCTCGATATTTTAGAAACAAAGTTCATTCGCAGAAGTATTTCCATCAAAGCACTAAAGTATAACGAACCTGAAGCCGCTTCTGGCGGAAGACTTAAACAGGTTATTAATCTTCAAAGCGGAATCTCAAAAGAAAACGCCAAGATTATTACAAAACTAATTAAAGAATCCAAACTAAAGGTTAGTGCACAAATTCAAGATGAACAAGTTAGAGTAACCGGAGCTAAGATTGATGACCTTCAATCTGTGATTGCATTGGTTAAAGAATCAGAATTGGACTTCCCCACACAGTTTGTAAATATGAAATAAAATTTCTCTGTACAGACCCTAATTGTGAAGAATTAGGTAATTTATCTTTAATAATAAAAAAAATGCGTAATCACACACAATAAATTATTTAAAACCAAAAGTAATTTTGCAAAGTATTGATTTTAAACAATTTAAATGCCTTATTACAGTTGTAAATTTATTGAGTGAGGATAAAATGCAAACAGATGATACTTTAAACTGGGTCTGCCAATATTGCGGCGTAGAAAACTCGGTGTGGATTGACTTAACAGTTGATGGGAAACAGGATTTTATTGAAGATTGCAGAATTTGCTGCAGACCAAACCGCATTATCGTTACAACAGATTATGATGAAAATGTGATGATTGAATCGCGGTTTATTGATGAGTAAAAATTAAATAAGATTAAGAGATCAGAAGATAAATAAATCCTGTTGCACTAATCGCTCCGTAGATGATTGAAAGGTAAACTATAAGCTTACCTTTTGAAATAATATTTTTATCTAACAGCGAATTATATTCTGAGTTGTTAAACAGATTTTTTTCAATTCTTTCCGCAGAGAGAATATTCTCACAATCAGAATTTGAATGATGATCACTCATAAATCCTCTCTGAAATTATTGATTGAAAAATATCTAACTAATAATTAATGACTTAGTCCATAATCATTCTTAGGAATGATGAACTATCATCATCGTTAGAATCATCTTTTTTCTCGTTTTTTTCTTTTGCCCATGAATATCTTGAGCTTTCAACTGCAAATCCACTAGGTGTATTCTTTTCTTCATCCTCATCCATCGGTGCCTTTGGGCTTTTAACTCTTATGATAGTTGGAATTTCGAGATTATTTGAATCAACGTTTTCAGGGTTATTAAATAAACTAAATCCACCACGAATATTATCTGTAAGAGTTGGTGTTTGTTTTTTTGCAGCAGCGGTTTTTGCACCGTAATTATTTCCTCGTGCACTGTCAAAGCCGGTTGCAATAACAGTATAAGAAATGTAATCATTCATCTCTTCTTTTTTAACAACACCAAAAATTACATTTGCTTCCTCACCGGATGCTTCAAAAATTACATTGTTGCCTTCGTTAATTTCCTGCATTGTCATGCTGCTTGATCCTGTAACATTAACAAGAACACTTTTTGCGCCTTTAATATTTACACCTTCAAGCAACGGACTTGAAATTGCTTTTTGAGCTGCTTCAATTGCACGATTTTCACCGCTGGAAATTCCACATCCCATCAATGCTTCGCCGCTGGAATTCATTACCGCACGCACGTCAGCAAAATCAACATTAATTAATCCTTCAATTGTAATAATATCCGCAATACCGCGAGTCGCTTCGTAAAGAACTTCATTTGGTTTATCAAAAGCTGCAAAAGCGTTTGTAGCTTTATCTAAAATGTTAAGCAGTCTTTCATTTGGTATTACAATTAAACTATCAACGTGCTGACGTAATTCCTGAATACCTTTTTCAGCATTCATCATTCTTGTTTTTCCTTCCCATCGGAAAGGTTTTGTAACGATGCCAACCACCAGTGCGCCAATGCTTTTTGCGATTGATGCGATAACAGGCGCAGCACCAGTTCCAGTTCCGCCACCCATACCGGCAGTAATAAAAACCATATCACTTCCGGCTAAAACATCAGCAAGTAAATCGCGATCTTCCTCAGCCGATTTTCTTCCGATATTGGGATCAGCACCGGCGCCTAAGCCGCGCGTAATTGCGCTGCCGCATTGAACTTTATGAGTTGCTGTGCTGCTTCTTAGCACTTGCGAATCAGTGTTTACAGCAATGTACTCAACACCACTTAAACCTCGAGCAATCATACTTTCGATGGCATTACAGCCGCCGCCGCCAACACCAACAACTTTTAAAACTGCTGACATCGGTTTTTCTTTATCGATGGTTGCGAATCGCGACATAGGTCCTCCTATAATGATTTTATAATTCGTTAAAAAAATCTTGAACTTTTTTTATGATCTTACCGAGCTGATTACTGGATTTTTCTTTTTGCTTTTTAATCAAAACCTGATACTCACTCGATTTTCCGCCCGGTATTCCTCTTATTAAACCTGCTACTGTAGCAAACTCAGGACTTTCAATTTCATTTGAGAGACCTGCACCTAACTCCTGTGGAACGCCAATTCTTGCCGGTAATCCAAAAACTTCTTCTGCCAATTCTGTTACGCCATTTAATAAAGAACCGCCGCCGGTTAGTACAATTCCAGCTTTTATTTTGGATTTATATCCAGCGGTGCGTAATTCATTATCAACAAGAGTGAACAATTCTTTCATTCTTAAACTTATAATTTGTGTAAGCAGACTAACAGGAATTTTTGTATTCCCTCTTGCACCAACACCTTTAATTAAAATATCTTCATCTTTAATAATTGCATTTTCACTCGCGTAGCCATATTCTTTTTTAAGACGTTCAGCTTCATCAGTCATCACACCAAGCGATTCACGAATATCATTTGTAACCTGATTTCCAGCCACTCCAATTACCCTTGTGTGCTTAATAGCTTTCTTATGATAGATAGCAATATCGGTTGTACCTCCGCCAATATCCAACAAAGCAACACCTAAATCTTTTTCACTTTCTTCTAGAACAGATGCACTTGATGCAATTGGCTGAAGTATATAATCTTGTACTTGATATCCCGCACGCTCAACTGATTTTCTTATATTTTCCATTGCAGGAATTGATGCAAGTACAACGTGATTGCTTGCTTCCAATCTTGAACCTGACATTCCAATTGGATTTTCAATTCCACTTTGATGATCGATTGAAAATTCTTCAGGGATTATGTGAAGAATTTGTCTATCACTTGGAATTCGAATAGTTCTAACATCAGCTTCCAATCTATCAAGATCTTCTTTTGTGATTTCTTTTTCATCACGATTTATCGTTACATAATTTCTATGACGGATACTCGTAATATGTTCACCTGCAACACCAACGTTAACAGTAGTAACTTCAAATCCCGCTCTATTTGCTGCGATAGACATAGCCGATTTAATTGCTTCAGCAGTTTTACCAATGTTAGCAACTAATCCTTTATGCAAGCCCTCAGATGGAGCAACGCCAAACCCAAGTATATCAATACGATTTGGGTCTGTAAGTTTTTCAGCAATTACAGCGCAAACTTTTGTTGTTCCTAAATCTAAGCCGACTAAAATATCTTTTTTCATTACATCAAGCCTGTGTTTTCTTTGCTGCCAATGTACGCACTATCATTAAACCTTAAATCAATGTACTCTGTATTTTGATAACTTGCTTTTAAATTATTTATTCGTTCCCAAACTAAACTTAGATAAATCATTTTTTTGGATTCATTGCCTCTTCCAAACACAACTGGATAATTAACTCCTGAAAATGTTACTACCACATCACCACCGTTTTTAAGATTTATTTCAGAAAGTTTTTTTGATAATTCAATATCCGTAATCTTTGCTGCATCGATAATTCTAAATGCTTCAACTATATCATCTGTTTTATAAATACTTGATGGTGTAAGTTTATCTGATATTCTAAAATTACTTACGACCGGAATATCAGCGTATGTTGTAAACTCCTGAATCTTTAACAATTCAAAATCGTTTGTTAAAAAGTATGCTTCTGTTCTGCTTAATAACACAGCGTAAATATCTTTTTCTTTTATGTTCACATCAACATTGCCTTGTCCATCAGATTTAACTTCTGCTTTTGCGATGTATGGATGCTCCTCAATTCTTTTCTTAATTTTGTTAAGTGTTAAATCATCAAACATTGATGATTGATCCAAATCTGCATATCGTAAATAAATTTCTTTACTTAACAGATTATTACCATGTATGTTCATCATTTTAATTTCCTCTTTTCCCTTTTTGTTATATGTAAAAAGAGACAAGTACAAAATTGAAAGTACAATTACAGATAAAAGAATAACACCAAATATTTTTCCAAAATCATTTTTCATTAATTCTTATTCAACATCTCAACAAACTGTTCGCCGTATTTCCAGATATCACCGGCGCCCATAGTAATAATTATGTCACCATCTTTTTTAATTTTGTTTAACAAAGCAGGTACATCTTTTTTATCAGCGACATAATGAACGTTTTTATGTCCAAACTTTTTTGTAGTTGATGCAATCAAATTACCGGTTACGCCTTCAATCGGAAGTTCTCTAGCCGGGTAAACATCAGTACAAACAAAAACATCAGAATTTAGAAAAGCTCTACCAAACTCCTGGTAAAAATCTCTTGTACGAGAATAC
>JAGOXU010000236.1 GCA_018059515.1 Ignavibacterium sp. | reverse complement strand
AAGAAAAACATCGTTGCATGATCTAGTATCAAACAAAGATTTTGTACTTAATTATAAACTTGATGTAATGACAGTTGATGAGTTTGCTTATCGTTTAATGGATGAGCAAGATAATAAAATGCAGGTATTAGACTTTAGACCTGAAAAAGAATATCTAAAAATGAGTCTGCCAAAATCAACTTTGTTTACTACAGATAATCTTTTTGAAAAAGAACCGAATAAAGTTTTAACACTAAAGCACAACATAAATGTTTTTATCGCTAATGATGAATTGACAGAGAGAAAAATTGCGATAATGGCAACTGAACTCGGTTATAAAAGAATCAGAATTTTAGAAGGCGGATTAAAATCGTTTATGGATCAAATATTAAATTTTAAACCGATTGAAAATCCAAAAACACGCGATGAAACTTATAAGAACAGATTCAGAACAAAAGCTAAAGTTCAAATTCCAATCTTGATTGAAAATAGTAAACCAAAAGGACCAGTAAAGAAAACTCAAAAACGTGTTGTTGGTGGATGTTAGATTTATAAATAATAAAGGTCTTGATTTACATGGAAATAAAAGCAATCCAGGATTATTATCCGGATGATGTAGCACATTGTTATGGCTGCGGAAGACTGAATGAACACGGTCATCAAATAAAAAGTTTTTGGGATGGCGACGAAACTGTTGCAAAGTTTATTCCTAAAGATTATCACACCGCAATACCAGGATTTGTTTATGGCGGATTGATTGCTTCTTTGATTGATTGCCACGGAACAGGAACAGCAGCTTTAGCTTTTTATCGTGCTGAAAGTAGAGCACCCGATTCTTTACCTGCTCTAAGATTTGTTACTGCCTCTCTGCAAGTTGATTATTTAAAGCCGACTCCGATTGGTGTTGAACTTGAGATAAGAGGAAAAGTAGTTGAGCTAAAAGAGAAAAAAGTAATTTCTCAGATAACTGTTTCAGCAAACGGTATTATTACCGTACGTGGTAAAGTTGTTGCAGTGCTAATGCCGGAAACCTTCAATAAACCATAACACTTATAAAAAATCAAACATAAGTTCTAGAATCCACATTTTAGTATCTATCAAATCCGTTGTAATAATCTTGGATTAGTGGTAAATTTTTTATGAAATAAAAATCAATTTTTATAAAAAGAGAGTACGTATTGGATCAAACTTACAAAGCTGCCGGAGTAGATATTGAAGCAGGTGAAAAGACTGTTGATAAAATAAAAGGCTACGCAAAATCAACTTTTAATAAAAGTGTCTTGGCAGATATAGGAATGTTTGGTGCTTTTTATGAACCTGATTTTTCCGGTTATGAAAAACCTGTTTTAGTTTCATCTGTGGATGGAGTTGGAACAAAACTTAAAATTGCAATTGATATGGATAAGTATGATACGATTGGTCAGGATTTGGTTAACCATTGTGTAAACGATATTGCTGTATGCGGCGCCAAGCCGCTTTTCTTTTTGGATTATTATGCAACAGGAAAATTGAATCCGGACAAAGCTGCTGATGTAGTAAAAGGATTCTCCATCGCTTGTAAAGAAAATGATTGCGCATTAATTGGCGGGGAAACTGCGGAGATGCCTGGATTATATCAGGCAAATGATTTTGATGTTTCCGGTACAATCGTTGGAGTTGTAGAAAAATCAAAAATTATAGATGGAAAGAAAATCCAAAAAGGAGATTTGCTGATCGGATTTCCCTCAACAGGATTGCATACCAATGGTTACTCACTTGCAAGAAAAGTTTTGTTAGAAAAATATAAAGTAACAGATTATATTGATGAAATTAAAAATACAGTTGGCGATGAGTTATTAAAAATTCATAAATCTTATTTACAATTAATAGCTGCACTAAAAAATTCTGTTGATGTAAAAGGTTTATCACATATAACAGGTGGCGGAATTATTGGTAACACATCACGAATCATTCCTAAAGGTTTGGATTTACAAATTCATTGGGGCAATTGGGAAATGCCTGCAATCTTTAAATTGATTCAACACACAGCAAACATTACCAACGAAGAAATGCGCAAGGTTTTTAACTGCGGTCTTGGTTTGATAGCTGTAGTTTCTCCAGCAGATAAATTAAATACATTTCAAGCTGCTCACGATGTGCACGAACATCCATTATTGATTGGCGAAGTGATTTAAAATGTTTATAGATACCCACGCTCATTTATTTTTTGAAAACTTTAGCGATGATATTGATGAAGTAATAAATCGTGCAAAAGAAAATGGTGTTGATTACATAATTGTTCCCGCAACTGATTTAGCGACTTCAAAAGAATCGATTGAACTTGCTGAAAAATATGAAATGATTTATGCGACAGTGGGAATCCATCCGCACGATACAAAAGAATGGAATGATTCTTTACTTTTAGAAATTGAAAAACTAACCAAGCATCCAAAAGTTGTTGCAATTGGTGAAATAGGATTGGATTATTATTATGATTTCTCTCCAAAGGAACAGCAAATAAAAGCATTCAAATCCCAGCTTGATCTTGCAAATAAACTTGAGCTGCCTGTAGTAATTCACAATCGCGATTCTGATGTAGATATGATGGAAATAATTCAAAGTTATTGCGGCACCGGATTAAAGGCTCAGTTTCATTGCTTTAATGGCTCGCTTGCTGATGCTTTGGAATTTATGAAGATGAACCATTTTATTTCCTTTACGGGAAATATTACTTTTAAAAAGAGTGATGGACTAAGAGAAATATTAAAGCATATAGATTTAAATCATCTGATGCTTGAAACTGACTCGCCATTTATGACACCAATTCCATATCGCGGCAAACGAAATGAACCTGCACATGTAAAAATTGTTGCTGAAAAGATTTCTGAAATACACAACTTATCAATTAAAGAAGTTGGAAGAATAACATCGCTAAATACGTTTAGATTTTTTGGAATTGGAAGTGCGCCTGAAACAAGTTTTACTTATCTGTTAGATAATTCGTTATACATTAATGTTACAAATCGCTGTAACGCCGATTGTACTTTTTGCAGAAGAAAAGAAGATCCGTTTTTACGCGGATATAATTTGGGAATGAAAAAATCGGAAGAACCAACTGCAGATGTTTACATTAAAGAAATTGGTGATCCAAAAAAATATGATGAAATAGTTTTTTGCGGATACGGTGAACCAACTATTCGTTGGGATGTAGTACGAGAAGTTGCAAAGTATGTTAAAGCAAACGGCGGAAAAACAAGAATCAATACAAACGGACACGGTAACATTATTAACAAAAAAGATATTACCCCGGGAATGAAGGACACGATAGATGTTGTATCTATTAGCTTTAATTCATTTGATTCAAAACAATATGCAGAACTAATGAGAGTAAGCGAAGATCATTTTGATGAGATGAAGAACTTTGCAAGATTAGCAAAACCTAATGTTAAAAAAGTTGTTATGAGTGTTGTCTCGCTTGATGAAGTCGAGATTGAAAAATCCCGCAAAGTTGTTGAAGACGAAATAGGTGTTGAGTTTAGGGTACGAAAATATTTTTAGTTTAACTTGTCATTCCCACGAAGGCGGGAATCTTTTTATAAAGAGAATTTATATGAAAAAAATCTTTTTAGTTATCATTCTACTTTCTATTACATCTTTCTCCCAATCATTAAAAACAAAAATTGATAATGTTGTAAAGGATAAATTCTTTGATAGATGTTTAATCGCAATTCAAGTTGACGATCTGACAACTAATAAAATTCTATTCAAAAAAAATGAAAAGATGCTGCTTCATCCCGCATCGAACATGAAAATCATTACAACTACTGCTGGATTAATTTATCTTGGACTAGATTACGAATTTAAAACTGATTTGTACTATGACGGTTTTGTTTCCAACGATACATTAAATGGAAATCTATACTTTGTTGGCGGCTGTGATCCTGATTTTGTTACACAAGATTTTTATGGTTTTGCCGATGCTATCAAATCATTAAACATTTCTGTTATTAACGGAAATATTTATGGTGATGTATCTTTTAAAGATTCACTCTATTGGGGCAACGGCTGGATGTGGGACGATGATCCTTCTTTTGATGCACCTTATTTAAGTGCATTAAACTTGAATGATAATTGTGTTGAAGTTATCGTTCAGCAAAGTGATTATTTAGATCAACTAACTGTCTCATTAAATCCAAATACAAAATATGTTTCAGTTATAAATGAAGCAAAATTTGATGCGGAAGATAAATTTGAGATTAGCAGAAATTGGCTGGAAAGAAAAAATGAAATAATTATAAAAGGGAAGTATCCAAAATCAATTAAATACACTTCGGAGTTCGTAAATGTTTTGGAGCCTGCAAAATATTTCCTAACAGTTTTTTCCGAAGTGTTGGATTCAAATAATATTAAATTGATTGGTAATATTGGAATTGAAAAACTTCCCGAACAAATAATTTTATTAAACTCATTCAACAGAAAATATTCTGATATAATTGATAATCTGAACAAGACAAGCGATAACTTAAGTGCAGAAATGACCTTGCTCGCACTTGCAGAAAAGTTTTACGGGAAACCTGCTAATGCAAAAAATGGAATAAAGGTAATTGATAAAATGATTGAGCTTGTCGGATTAAAACCGGAAGAGTACAGGCTTGTTGATGGTTCAGGTGTATCGCATTATAATGTAGTAACCGCTGAACTTCTTTCTGCAATATTAAAATACTTTTATGTGGAAAGACCTGAGCTTTATACTATATTATATAATTCATTTCCAATTGCAGGAGTTGATGGAACGCTTGAAAACAGGATGCGTAATACGCTTGCTGAGAAAAATGTTCACGCTAAAACAGGAACTATTACGGGCGTTAGTACGCTTTCCGGTTATGTAACTTCAAAGAAAAATCACACATTGGCGTTTTCGATTATGATTCAGAATTATGTTGGATCATCTACAAAAGCAAAAGAGTTTCAAGATCAGGTTTGTAAAATTTTAGCAGGCCTTTAATTAGTCTGCCATTCCCACGAAAGTGGGAATCCATATTATTTTAAACTTTATAGATTCCCGTATTC
>JAGOXU010000235.1 GCA_018059515.1 Ignavibacterium sp. | reverse complement strand
AAATAAAGGTTGAGCAAAAACAAGAAACTCAGCGGTTTGATCAGAGAGAGCAAAGGCAGCAAACTCAACGGTCTGAACAAAGAAATCAGAACAATAACACAAACATTAACAGAAATACTGAAGTAAAAAGAAACGAAACAAATACAAGAACTGAAACTAAAAGGGAAACAAAAACTTCAGAACAAAATAATAGAAATCGTACAAGATAACCTGATTCAGCTCTCTCCAAAAAATAAGCGGTCTCAATAAAAATCGGGATCGCTTTTTTGTTTTAATTTACTATCCGAAAAATTTTAAGTTAAATTTTGGATATAGAATGGAAGATAAATCTTCAATTCTACTGTATAAACTTTACAATTCTAGGGATCGAAAATCCTTCATTCAATCTTACTGCGTGTGTTTTACTTGGCTCCATCATTTTTGATATGTCTGATATTATTAACGATTATTATGGAAGAAGGGGAGTTAGGTCTTTATCATTTATTGTAGTTTTAAGTGATGAACAAATATTAAATTTATTAATTTCATAAAATTTTTGTGTGGCACAACAATTTAATTTTCGCTAATTTTGATGTGCCAAATATTAGTAGTAGTAATTTTTACTAAACAATTAAATCGTACTTTTGTGTTAATTAGATGAAAATTTTGATTTACTTCAATTCATTTGTAAAAAAAAATAATCTGCTAACAGATTTTTCGTTATCAGAGCACAATCAAAAAACACTTTTCCTAACTCATCGACAAATAAGTAAATCCAACAAAATGAATAATCAATTTTTGCAAAATAAACTTCCCTTAATTAAAAGGAGATACGAATGAAACTAACAAAAGAAGAGTCTTTACATTACCACAGCAGCGAGCGTAAAGGTAAAATTGAAGTTATCGCAACAAAACCTTGCTTAACTGCAAGAGATCTTTCGATGGCTTACACACCAGGTGTTGCAGAACCCTGTAGAGAAATTCATGCTGATGTTGAAAACGTTTATAAATACACGGCAAAAGGAAATCTTGTTGCTGTGCTATCCAACGGAACTGCGGTTTTAGGATTGGGAGACATCGGACCAGAGGCAGGTAAACCTGTGATGGAAGGAAAAGGAGTTTTATTTAAAAGATTTGCAGACATTGATGTTTTTGATATTGAAGTTAATTCACACGACCCGAAGGAAATTATTAGATTAACTCAAATGCTTGAGCCGACTTTTGGCGGAATTAATTTGGAAGATATTAAAGCACCTGAATGTTTTGAGATTGAAGAAACTTTAAAAGAAACAATGAAGATTCCTGTTTTTCACGACGATCAACATGGAACTGCAATTATATCTTGCGCAGCATTAATCAATGCTGTTGAACTGGCAGGAAAAAAACTTAGTGATGTTCGAATAATTGTAAACGGTGCAGGCGCTGCTTCCATTTCTTGCTGCAATCATTATGTGCGTGCGGGGGCTAAGAAAGAAAACATTTATATGTTTGATTCAAAAGGATGTATTACGCATGATCGAAAAGATCTTAATAAGTACAAAGATGCTTATGCACAAGATAAAGGTTTCCCTTCTCTTGAAGCAGCATTTAAAGATGCTGATGTGTTTATAGGTCTTTCGATAGGTAATGTTGTTCAAAAGGAATGGATAAAAACAATGGCTCCAAATCCGATAATTTTTGCAATGGCTAATCCTGATCCGGAAATTTCATATGATGATGCGATTTCGGTTAGAAAAGATTTAATTATGGCAACAGGAAGAAGCGACTATCCCAATCAGGTAAACAATGTTTTAGGATTTCCATTTATTTTTCGTGGAGCTTTAGATGTTAGAGCCACTGGTATTAATGATGAAATGAAAATGGCTGCAACTTTAGCTCTTGCAAGATTAGCTAAAGAAAAAGTTCCTGAAATGGTTATGAAAGCTTATGGTGGTGAGGAATTTCAATTTGGTAAGGAATATATTATTCCAAAACCATTTGATCCAAGAGTTCTTTGGTACGTTGCTCCTGCAGTTGCAAAAGCTGCTATTGAAACCGGTGTTGCAAAAATAAAAGAGATGGATTGGGTTGCGTACGAAGAGCAGCTAAAAGAAAGATTAGGACTTTCGAAAGAAGTAATTCGAGTTATGATTCACAAAGCGCAAAAACGACCAAAGAAAGTTGTTTTTCCCGAAGGTGAAGAAGAAAATATTATTCGTGCGGCTCATAACGTTTTTAGTGATGGAATTGCCTTCCCAATTCTTTTAGGTAATGAAAAGAAAATCAAAAAAGAAATTGAAAGAATTGGCTTTGATGAAAAAGAATTTCAAATAATTGATCCTGAAACTTGCGACAAGTGTAAAGATTATGCTGAAGTATATTTTAAGAAAAGACAAAGAAAAGGCGCCACACTTTGGGATGCAAAAAACTTAATGCGTAATCCAAATTATTATGGATCAATGATGGTTGAAGTTGGTGATGCTAACGTAATGATAAGCGGATATACAACAAGCTATCCTAATACTATTAAGCCGGCGTTGCAGTGCGTTGGAATTAAAGAAGGATTTAAAATTGTTTCTGGTATGTACATCGTAATTGCAAAAAAAGAAACTTACTTTTTTGCTGATTGTACTGTAAATGTAAATCCAAATTCTGAACAGTTGGCTGAAATTGCAATGTCTGCCGCAGAAACTGTTAGTGCTTTTGATATAGTTCCTCAAATAGCAATGTTATCATTCAGTAATTTTGGAAGCTCACCTTATCCTGAATCATTAAAAGTTAAAGAAGCAGTTAAAATTGTTAAATCCAAAATGCCTAATTTAATTATGGATGGTGAAATGCAAGCTGATACTGCTGTTGTTCCGGAAATTTTGGAAAAGACTTTTCCATTTACAGGAATAAAAGGCGGAGCTAATGTTTTGGTTTTCCCAAATTTGGATGCAGCAAACATTGCGTACAAATTGATGGCACGAATTGGACAAGCGACTGTTATTGGTCCAATTTTACTTGGAATGGCAAAACCCGTTCACGTTTTACAACGCGGTGCCACTGTAGATGATATTTACAATATGACTGCAATTGCCGTTGTTGATGCTCAGATAACTAAAAGATAAAAATCCTTTCCTTACAATTTGGCGGATGAGCAAATTAGTTTATCCGCTAAATCTTTTAAATCAATTAAATTCAGTCTTTGTCACAAAAGTAAAAGGTGATTATTTTTTTGAGTAGTTAGTATTAGATGTGAATTAATATTCGTTTTATTTAAATGAATATTCTATAAAAAAAATGAGTGGGGTCAGTTATACAATATTAATGAACTACTGCAAGCTGGTCCAATCCATTAGAACTAAGATCGTTTAATGTATCTGAAGAACTTTCTGCGGAAAGAGTTATGCTTGAAATTGCACAGTCGAGTGAATCATACAGTTCAAATATTTCTATAGTGCCGGTTAAATTTAACATTGATTTAGAAAACATCCCGGGCTTTACAATTTTTATTGATCCGCCTGAACGCATTAACTGTTTTAACGTAACAACCATCACCCCGATGAAAGCTGAATCAAGTGAATTGCAGTTACTTAAATCAATAATAATAATATTGTATCCAAGACTAATATCTGTTTCAAGATGCTTTTTAAATTTTACGGCTTCTGCAATTGTTGCTTGAGTAAGATTAACTCTTTCAATAATAAAACCTTTTGCTATCTGCCTCTGGAATTCTTCCATTTCTTCACTTCAGATTGTTGAGCTTATAAAAGCCAATAAATATGCCACTAATAGTTAAGATTTAAGCCAAATATGGGGTTGGATGTGTTTCAGTTTATTACAATTGTATCAAACATCCTCATAATAAGGATGCTTGATTATTATTTTGCTTTATTGGAACTGTCAGATTGAAAGAGCTTCTCTTACCAATTTTACTTGCTGCTGATTTGAAATTTTTGCTGAACCAACCGCTGGACTTGCGCCTTCCGGACGGCTTATACAAGTAAGTTTTTGCTTTGGTGTTAGAACTTCTTTTAGTTTTTCGGATAGAAAATGCCAGGCACCCATATTTTTAGGTTCTTCCTGAAGCCAGATAATTTTTTCCACTTTTAAATATGAACTTAAAATATTTTTTAAAGTTTCTATTTTAAAAGGATAGAACTGTTCAATTCTGATTATTGCGACGTTGTCAACTTTTTCTTTTTCTCTAAGTTTTTTCAGATCATAAAAAATTTTGCCGCTTGTTAAGATAATTTTTGTAATATTTTTTTTATTTGTAATAGTCCCATCATCTAAAATTTCTTCAAACTTTCCTTTTAAAAAATCTCCTTTAGGTGATTTTGCATCAGGAAGTCTTAATAAACTTTTGGGAGTCATAATTACCAAAGGTTTTTTAATTCTTTGTTTCATTTGTCTGCGTAAGATGTGAAAATACTGCGCAGGCGTTGTGATATTGCAAACCTGCAAATTATCTTCTGCACTAAGAATTAAAAATCTTTCCAATCTTGCGCTTGAATGTTCCGGACCCTGTCCTTCATATCCGTGGGGAAGCAGCATAACAACATTATTTCTCAAGTTCCATTTTTCATACGAAGCAACAATAAAATTATCAATAATAACTTGTGCGCTGTTTGCAAAATCACCAAACTGAGCTTCCCATATAACTAATGCGTTAGGATCGGCTACACTGTAACCATACTCAAATCCTAATATTGCTGCTTCAGAAAGGGAACTATCAAGCGCCTCCAATCTTGCTTGATCATCTGAAATATGATTTAACGGATAATATTCTTTGCCATTTGTAATATCTGTAAAAGCTAAATGCCTTTGACTAAAAGTTCCGCGCACGCTGTCCTGCCCGCTTAATCTAACGGGAGTTCCTTCGAGCAGCAAACTTCCAAATGCAATTGATTCTGCTAAAGCCCAATCCGCATCTTCAGAATCATCAATCAGCTTGTGTCTTTTTTCCAAAAACTTTTCAAGTTTCGGATGCCCTTTAAATGTGGGTGGAAGTTTACTTATAGCAGTTACAATATTATTCAACGAGTCTTCTGAAATTGCTGTGATTATTTCTTCATCTGATTTTGATGGATCATTTTCGGAGATATTAATT
>JAGOXU010000234.1 GCA_018059515.1 Ignavibacterium sp. | reverse complement strand
GCAAATATATTCACGTTGGCGGCGATGAAGCACCAAAGAGACGATGGGAAAATTGTCCGAAATGTCAGGCAAGAATCAAATCTGAAAATTTAAAAGATGAACACGAGCTCCAAAGTTATTTTATAAAGCGAATGGAAACGTTTATCAACTCAAAAGGAAAGCAAATTGTTGGATGGGATGAAATTCTTGAAGGTGGTCTTGCACCGGAGGCAACAGTTCAATCGTGGCGCGGCTTAAAGGGAGCGATTGATGCCGCAAAACAAGGACATGATGTGATAGTATCGCCGACAACCAATTGTTATCTTGATTATCCGGTTGATGTAACTGATATGCAAAAAGTTTATTCGTTTGATCCGGTTCCCGAAGAACTAACATTGGATGAAAGAAAACATGTTCTTGGTAGTGAAGGAAATATGTGGAGTGAGTATGCACCTCAAGAAGTAATTGATGATAGATTATTTCCAAGAATGCTTGCTCTATCTGAAGTTGTTTGGACATATCCCGCTGAAAGAAATTATGAAGAGTTTAGCAAGCGTGTGCAAAAGCATTATGATAGATTGGATATTCTTGGAGTGAATTATGGATTGGAAACAAAGCCATTTGAAATTACTAAGAAATATAATTCTCAATCAAATGTTTTTGATGTTCAAGTTAATCAACTTCAAAAGAGTGTTGATTTAAAAATTGGAACTTACGGCGAGACGTTGTTGATTAATCAAAATGATGATCAATTTAATTTTGCTGTTGATAAATCAAACTCGATTCTAATTTTTAATGAACGGAATAGTAAAAAAATTGGTAAAACTTTTGTTCACGGATTTACGTTTAATAAAGCAACAAGAAAAAAAGTAAAACTAACTTATCCTTACAGTGAAAAATATTCTGCCGGCGGTGTTGAAGCTTTAACTAATGGATTGCGCGGTTCAGATAGTTTTCGTGATGGTGATAAATCATGGCAGGGGTATCAAGGAACTGATTTTGAAGCTGTTGTGGATCTGGGTGATATTTCAAATATTAAAGATATTTCTGTTGGATTCTTTCAAGCTGCATCCTCCTGGGTTGTTTTTCCTATGTACATTGAATTTTATTTATCTGATAACGGAATCGATTTTGTTAGCGCCGGAAAAGTTGAAATACCAGCTTCATTAAGAAATCCGGATTGGTTACAAAAAGATTTTAGCGTTGCATTGCAAAATTCCAGTGCAAGATTCGTTAAAATCTTTGCAAAAAATTATGATGCACTTCCTAAATGGCATCCCGAAGCAGGCGGAAAGCCATGGCTAATGGTTGATGAAATAATTGTTGAATAGTAAGAATGAAAACTGCGATTGTAATCGGTGCAACCGGATTGGTTGGGAGTTATATAACTCTAAAACTTTTGGATGATAGTAGATATTCAAAAGTAAAAGTATTTGTAAGAAATTCTTTAGAAGTTAAACATCCAAAACTTGAAGAACATATTGTAGATTTTGAAAAACTGGATTTATGGAAGGATGAAATAAAAGGGGATGAACTTTATTCCGCTTTAGGAACAACAATAAAAAAAGCAGGAAGTAAAAATGCACAATATAAAATCGATTTTACTTATCAATATGAAACTGCAAAAGCAGCTGCTAAAAATGGAGTTAAAAGTTATATGCTAATTTCATCAGCAGGTGCAAATTATAAATCAAGTAATTTTTATTTGCGGATGAAAGGAAATCTTGATGAAAAAGTTCAACTGCTTAACTTTGAAAAAATCAGAATATTCAGACCCTCAATACTTGTTGGATTACGAAGTGAAAAAAGAGTGGGTGAATCAATAGGAATAAAAATAGCCGGATTAATTACCAGGATTATTCCGGCTTTAAAAAGATATAAACCGATTAAAGCATCCAGCGTTGCAGAAGCAATGATAGTGTCTGCGAATCAAAACAAATCAGATAAAATTAAAATTTATCATCCCGAAGAAATATTTATTTTACAATTAACGTAGATAGATTCCGGATCAAGTTCGGAATGACAACACTATTAATTATTCAGAAGTTACATTTTATGTTTGTTGTTGGACAAGCTTTCCAAGATTAAATCTTTTTCTATCGTTAGTATCTAAATATAATTTTCTCATCCTTATGGACTTTGGTGTTACTTCGACCATTTCGTCTTCACTTATATATTCCAATGCTTCTTCTAAAGAAAATTTTATTGCAGGTGTTATCTTAACCGCTTTATCTGAGCCTGATGCACGCATATTAGATAATTTTTTACCACGCTGAACATTTACTTCGATATCATTTTCTTTAGTGTGTTCACCAATAATTTGTCCTTTGTAAACTATGTCACCCGGATCAATAAAAAACTTACCTCTATCCTGCAAACTATCAATTGCATAAGCTGTTGATTGTCCTTCTTCCATAGAAATAATTACACCGCTTTTTGTTGTTCCAATTGAACCTTTAAAGAATTCATATTGATAAAATCTGTGGTGCATCACTGCTTCGCCTTGCGTAGCTGTAAGTATTTTCGTACGCAAGCCCATAATTCCACGGGAAGGAATATGGAACTCAATTTTGTTCATCCTCCCTCTGCTTTCCATCTTCATTAGTTCACCACGGCGCTGACCAATTAACTCAATAACTTTCCCGGCAAATTCGGCAGGAACATCAACTGTCATAACTTCTATAGGTTCAGCTTTTCTATTTTCGATAGTTTTATAGATGACTTTTGGCTCACGAATCTGCAATTCATAACCTTCGCGGCGCATATTTTCGATAAGGATTGATAGATGTAAAATTCCTCGACCGGAAACTCTATAAGCATCAGGCGAAGCTGTTTCTTGAACGTGCAATGCAACATTGTGTTCAAGTTCTTTGAATAATCTATCGCGCAGTTGGCGTGATGTTACAAATTTTCCTTCTCTGCCATAAAAAGGAGAATTGTTTACAGTAAATGTCATACTGATTGTTGGTTCATCAATAGAAATTATTGGGAGTGGTTCGGGATTTTCTACATCAGCAATTGTATCACCAATATCAACATCCTCAATTCCTACAATTGCACAAATATCTCCGCAGGAAACTTCTTCAACTTGAAGCCGATCTAGTCCTTCAAAAACAAAAAGTTGTTTTATAGATACGGGATGTATTGTCCCGTTCCTTTTTATAATTGAAAGTTTATCCGCTATTTTTAATTTTCCTCTAAAAACTCTTCCTATACCTATTCTTCCTACATAATCATTATAATCCAAGGTCATTATCTGCAATTGTACAGAACCTTTATTTGTTGGGGGAGCAGGAAGTTCGTCGATTATACAATCAAGTAAGGGAGTTAAATCTTTTCGTTCATCTTTTAAATTCTTTAAAGCCCAGCCACTACGCCCGCTTGCATATATGATTGGAAAATCAAGCTGATCTTCAGTTGCATCAAGTTCGATAAACAAATCATAAATCTCATCAAGCACTTCAACAGGTCGGTTATCGGGGCGATCAACTTTATTTATAACAACTATTGGCTTTAGATGAAGTCCTAAAGCTTTTTCAAGAACGAATCTTGTTTGCGGCATTGGTCCTTCAAATGAATCGACAAGCAGCAAAACACCATCCGCCATTTTTAAAACTCGTTCAACCTCACCGCCAAAATCTGCGTGCCCGGGTGTATCAATAACATTTATCTTATAATCTCTAAAAGGAATGCTAATGTTTTTTGCAAGAATAGTAATTCCTCGTTCTCGTTCAAGGTCATTTGAATCAAGAAACCTTTCACGTACAACTTGATTCGTTCTGAACACAGCGCATTGTTTTAATATCTGGTCAACAAGTGTAGTCTTACCATGATCAACGTGAGCAATAATTGCAATATTTCGTATTTTTTTCATCTATCTCCATGTGATTAAAAATTGAGGGGCGTAATTTAGGTAAGTGCAAGCAGAAATAAGAATTTATTTTTATTAAACCTTAACAATTACTTTTCCAACAGTTTCACCCGATTGAAATTTCTTTACGGCTGCCAATAAATCTGTAAACTGATAAACTTCACCTATTAAAGGTTTCGGTAGATTCATCTTTAAAAGATCTTCTAAAATATTTTGCATCAATTCAATTTTATCCCATAAATATATAAGGTTAAAGCCCATAATACTTTTGTTTTTGTCGGATAATGAAAGTGGATCAATTTTTGGTCTGGTTAAATATTTTTGTATAACTTTTAGATAGTTGGGTCGGGAAGAACCTGTAGAATATTGGGCAGCACCATAAACAATTATTCTGCCTCCGGCACTTAATTGTTTAAAACTTTCAGAAAATATTTTGCCGCCGATACACTCTAATACAATATCAAGGTTTTTGCCTTTTAAACTTTCTGTCAAGTTTTTAGCAAAGTTATCATCACGAACTATAACCTGATCGTATCCTTCTTTTTTAAGAAGCGCTGTTTTGTTATCACTCCCAACTGTGCCAATTGTATAAGCATTAAACTTTTTTGCAATCCGATTCGCATAAATTCCAACCCCGCCCGCTGCTGAGTGAATTAATACCGTTGAGTTATTTTTAATATCCGCAAGCTCAATCAAGGAGTAATATGCAGTTAAAGATTGAACGGTAAAAGCTGCACCATCTTCAAAGCTCCAACCCTTCGGTAATCGTTGAATATAATTTTTATTGATGTTTAAATAATTAGTATAAGCTCCAAATCTTATGGCGCCCATTACTTTCTCACCAACCTCAAACTTAGTTACGCCTTTACCATTTTTAAATATTATTCCTGAATATTCTAATCCGGGCACAAAACTTTCTTTGGGTGTTGCTGAATACAATCCTTGAATAGCGAAAATATCTGCAAAGTTTAAACCTATTGCTTTAACTTGTATTGTTACCTCTTCATCAGCAGGATTGGGCAAATCTTCTTTAACCAACTTTAAATTATTTATCGAACCTGCTTTATTAATTCTGTATGCTAAACGCTCCATTTGATTCCTTAATTATTATGAATATACTAATATAAAATATTTGAGTAATAAGATGAGAATTCAATCTAAATGTTTTAATTTTGTATTAATATTTTATTTGATCAATGTCATACTTAGCGGA
>JAGOXU010000059.1 GCA_018059515.1 Ignavibacterium sp. | reverse complement strand
AAGGCAAAATAAAACTTTGCTGTAATGCCGCCTTCTTTGCTATCCATTGCATAAGAAAGTTCCGATGCTGCTTCTTCATTGTTGCCTATGGATAGTAACCCAAATCCTTTGTATAACTGAATAAAATAGTACAGCTCTTTTTTTATTTCTTGCGATAATTCACTTTCATCAACCAGCAATTGCGCGCGTGATAATTCCTCTAAAGCTTTGTAAGGATTTTGAATTGTTTCTTCAAAAATCAGGAGTAAGGCATGATAAATTAAATCAATAAAGGTAAGCGAGGTTAAGCTGCTTTTTATTTCTTTAGTTGTTACTGCGGCAAACATTTTTTTCTGAATTGGTTCCTGCGCAATAACCCATTTAGTATAATTTTTCTTTATCTCATTTCTATCCGATCGTCTATTTCCATTAAAGTTTTCTATAAATGATTTTTCGCAAGTGTTTAGCAGCGGTGATTCTAAAAGCCAAAATAGTGGTGCGTTTTCTTTTTTAAGAAAAATCTCATCAATGTTTTCAGGAAAGTGAAAACTAAAATGACGCGAACCGATTTTTAGAAAATCTAAATAAGATTCATCTTTTTTGATAAAATTTTTGAAGTATGCATGTTTAAGTTTATTAAACTTTATTGCACTACTTTCAAATAAATTTTCAATCTGCTCGGTTTCTTGTATTTCTAATTGTTCTAAATCCATTATTTAAATGTTTTTCTTTCATTATCGAATTTTTTGATTTTTTATTTACCTAAGGTAGAATTGATAAAAATAGGGTGGAACTTTGAGTTGGATCTTTAGTTTCTTGTATTTTTAAATATCCTTCAAATAATCCGAACCACCAAGAGAATTTATTTGACGTATTATCCAATTTTGTCTTCCGCGAACGTAGCCACTCGGTTTTATTGCAGAATATTTTCTAGGATTGGGTAATATGGCTGCTAAAAGTGCTGCTTGTGCAATTGTTAGTTTTGATGCGGGTTTTTTAAAATATGCAACGCTTGCGGTTCCAACTCCAAATATTTTATCACCCATTTCTGCAATGTTCATGTGAACTTCTAAAATTCTTTGCTTATCCCATAACAACTCTATTAATAGTGTAAAGTATGCTTCAATTCCCTTTCGCACAAAACTTTTTCCTTCCCACAGGAATAAATTTTTTGCAACTTGCTGTGTAATCGTACTTGCACCGCGTACTCGTTTCCCTCTCTTATTTTCTTTTAATGCCTTTTCAATCTGTTTAAAATCAAACCCAAAATGATTTGGAAAGTTTTGATCTTCAGCAGCTACAATGGCAATAGGCATATATTTAGAAATATCATCATAACTAACCCAATGATATTTTATTAATTCAAACTCGCCGCTAAACAAAGCGGATATTTGCCTTTGAATCATAATTGAGCTTGTAACTGGATTTATCCACCGCATTGAGAATACAAGAAGTATTGTTGAGACAAAGAAAATTATCGCAAACTTTAAAATCCATTTGAAGACTTTAAATACTCTTTGTTTGAATGATATTTTTGATGAAGAAGATTTTTTTGCCATAGAATTATTATTTACGGAACCGGATCATAACCACTGCCGCCCCACGGATGACAACGTGAAATTCTTTTTATTCCTAACCAACTGCCTTTAAATAATCCATACTTTTTTAGTGCTTCCAAAGTGTAATGCGAACAAGTTGGAGAATATCGGCACGATGACGGAAACAGCGGCGAAATTAGTAATTGATAAATCTTAATAAGCAGAATAAATGGAACTGCTAATAGTTTTAAAATTGTATGAAATATATTTTTTTCTGTCAACTCAATCAATGATTATGATTTGCTGATCAAATATTATCATAATTTTTATCATAAAAACGAACTAAATGACAAATAATTGACAATGCTCACGATTTATTTTTGAATTTTGTTTTTTTTATCGGTTAATTTGCAAGCGTTTTTTTTAACAATATAATATTATAAATGCCAAAAAATTTAGTTATAGTAGAATCCCCAGCAAAAGCAAAGACAATTGAAGGCTATCTTGGAAAAGATTTTCTTGTTACATCAAGCTACGGACACATCCGCGATCTTGAAAAGAAAAACAAAGGCGTTGATATTGAAAACGATTTTAAACCCTTCTATAAAATATCAGAAGATAAAAAGAAAGTTGTAACCGAATTAAAAAAACTTTCTAAAAAAGCTGAAATGATTTGGCTTGCAACTGACGAGGACCGCGAAGGTGAAGCAATATCATGGCATTTGAAAGAAGCTTTAGAACTTGATGAAGATAAAATTCAGCGAATAGTTTTTAATGAAATTACTAAAACAGCAATTTTAAATGCAATAAAAAGTCCGCGTAAAATTGATTATCATCTTGTTGATGCGCAGCAGGCAAGAAGAATTTTAGATCGTTTGGTTGGATTTGAAATTTCAGGAATTCTTTGGAGAAAAGTTAAATCAAAACTTTCTGCAGGCAGAGTTCAATCTGTTGCTGTTAGATTGATTGTTGAACGTGAACGTGAGATTGATGCGTTTGTTCCGGAATCACGCTATAAAGTAGTTGCCAACTTTACTGTTGAAGATGAAAAAGGTAAAAAGACAAATCTTAAAGCAGAACTTGCGCGTTATCTTAAAGATGAAAAAGAAGCTCAAGAATTTTTAAAAAGTTGTTCTACCTCAAATTTTATAGTTGATGATGTTGAAAAGAAACCTGTAAAAAAATCTCCTGCGGCTCCGTTTACAACTTCAACTTTACAGCAGGAAGCTTCAAGAAAATTGCGTTACTCAGTTTCGCGCACAATGCTGCTTGCACAAAGATTGTACGAAGCAGGTAAAATAACTTATATGCGAACCGATTCAGTTAATTTTTCTGATTTTGCTGTTGATGCGGCAGAGCAAGCAATCAAAAATGGTTTTGGGAAAGAATATTTACAACGAAGACAGTTTAAAACTAAATCAAAATCCGCGCAAGAAGCGCACGAAGCAATCCGACCAACTGATTTTAATAAAGAATCTGTAGATGGACCAAAAGATGAAAATGCTTTGTATGAATTGATTTGGAAACGTGCTATTGCATCCCAAATGAGTGATGCGGAAATTGAACGCACAACAGCAAAAATAAAAATTACAGGCAGTAAGGATGTTCTAACTGCAAAAGGTGAAGTAATAAAGTTTGATGGTTTCTTAAAAGTGTATCTTGAAGATACTGATGATGAGAATGGCGAAAATGGTTTTGATGCAATTCTTCCGCCGTTAAAAGTTGGACAGCAGCTTGAGATGAAAGATGTTACGGCAACTGAAAGATATACCCGCGCTTCTGCAAGATATACAGAGGCAAGTCTTGTAAAAAAATTAGAGGAACTTGGAATCGGAAGACCATCTACTTATGCTCCAACTATTAGCACTATTCAGAAACGTGATTATGTTCATAAAGAAGAGAGGATGGGAACAGAACGCGCTTACAAGGTTTTATCTTTAAACAAAAAGAAAGAAATAAAGACTGAAACAAAAACTGAAATTACAGGCGCTGATAAAGGAAAACTTTTTCCAACAGATATTGCAATGCTTGTAACAGATTTTTTAAATCAGCATTTCCCACAAATAATGGATTACCAGTTTACCGCCCGCGTTGAAGATGAGCTTGATGAAATTGCCCTGGGAAAAGTAAAATACTCAAAAATGTTAAAAGAGTTTTATTTTCCTTTTCACGAAAAAGTAGAGCACACAACTGAAACAAGCGAGCGAGCTTCGGGTGAAAGAATTCTTGGTATTGATCCAAAAACTAAAAAAACTGTTTCAGTTCGCATGGCGCGCTTTGGTCCTGTTGCGCAATTAACCGATCCAAACGATCCGGAAGCAAAACCAGAGTATGCCGGAATAAGAAGAGATCAAAAAATGGAATTGCTTACTCTTGAGGAAGCATTGGAATTATTTAAACTTCCAAGAGTTGTCGGAACTTTTGAAGATAAAGAAATTGTTGCCGCTATCGGAAGATTTGGTCCATACCTAAGACACGATGGAAAATTTTATTCATTAAAAAAAGAATATGATCCGCACACAGTTTCTGAAGAAGATGCAATTATAGTAATAGAAGCAAAACGTGTTGCTGATGCTGAAAAATTCATAAAAGTTTTCGAGGAAGATCCTACATATCAAATTCTTAACGGCAGATGGGGACCTTATTTAAAAGTCGGAAAGAAAAATGTAAAGCTCCCAAAAGATCGCGATCCTGCTTCATTTACTTTTGAAGAATGTGTTGAGCTGGAAAAAAATGCTGTTGAAAGTAAGGGGAAAAAGAGAGTTTTCAGGAAGAAAAAAGAATAAATTTCAGAGGTTATCTTTTTATATTCTGAGCTAAAACTTATTGAAAGTCATTTCGAAGTCCGACGCGGCGGATTCGACTGAGAAATCTGAATCTCGATAAAATTAAGTTTTAAAATGTAATATCAAGTTTAAGATTTCTCGTCGCAGAACTCCTCGAAATGACCTTCCAGCTTTTTATTCTTTGCATCACTTAACACATCAAAGTATATTTACACACGAATCATAAATAAATTTAAAAACGAAAATGATCTTCTCATCAATATTCTGGAATGTTAGCCCTGAAATAGTAAAACTTGGACCGATTACTTTGCGATGGTACGGATTGCTATTTGCATCAGTTTTTGTGTTTGGATATTTAATCCTTACTAAAATTTACAAACTCGAAAAAAAATCTCAAGCTGATCTTGAACAACTTTCTATTTATGTAATCCTTGGAACAGTTATAGGTGCACGTTTAGGACATTGTTTATTTTACGATCCTGTTTATTATTTATCAAATCCACTTGAGATTATAAAAGTTTGGGAAGGCGGACTTGCAAGCCACGGTGCTGCAATTGGAATTCCATTTTCAATTTATCTTCTAACAAAAAAACAAAAAGATAAAACAATGTTATGGATTCTCGATCGTGTTGTAATTGTTGTAGCACTTGCTGCAGTATTAATTCGATTGGGAAATTTATTTAACTCAGAAATTATTGGAACTCCAACTGATTTACCATGGGCATTTATTTTTGCAAGAGTTGATGATGTTCCTCGCCACCCGGCACAATTATATGAAGCAATTTTTTATTTGATTTCATTTATCATCCTATACTAAATTTATTATAAAACCGATAAAAAATCTAAACAGGGGTATCTCTTTGGATTGTTTCTTGTATTGATTTTCGGTTTTAGATTTTTTGTTGAGTTCCTAAAAGTAGAACAATCTGCTTTTGAAAAAGGAATGATTTTGGATATGGGTCAGCTTCTAAGCATCCCATTCGTAATTGGTGGATTATATTTTATGTTTAGGAAGCAGAAGGAAATTGTAATCAAGAAATCAAAAGGACAAAAATAGATTTTTGCTTAATTTTAACTACTGTTTTATTTCTTAATAACTCAGTTTATGCAATCGGCAGAAAAACCTCCAAGGTTTTAAGATTATTATTTCTAAAATAGTATTTTTAGCAAAACATTTTATTTGGAAACCTTGGAGGTTTCAGATTTTCCGTAAAGTAACTTAATAACTAATTTCATTAATTTTTGTTATTAGAAGATAAATCACATATCATTTAATTTCCTTTGACCTTTCTGGAAATCCATACAATAATTCCATAATTTTACTACCGATTAAAAATCTTAATTCCATAAGGAGCATTTATGTTTGATAAACAAGTTTATATTGATCGCAGAGCAGAGTTGAAGAAAAACTTTAAAAATGGTTTGCTGCTATTTCCTGGAAATGATGAATCAGCAATGAACTATGCCGGTAATACTTATAAATTCAGACAGGATAGTTCTTTTTTATACTACTTCGGACTTGATTTACCAAACATGGTTGGCTTAATTGATATAGATGAAGATAAAGAAATTCTTTTCGGATATGAGTTTACAATTGAAGATATAGTTTGGATGGGACCACAGCCAAAGCTTGCAGAACTCGCTGAACAAATCGGCGTTGCACAATCGGATTCTATCGATAAATTAAAAAAGTATTTAAAATCTAAAATCACCAAAAAAATTAAGATTAATTATCTTCCAACTTACCGTGGCGATCAAACGCTTAAGCTTGCAGATTTGCTTGGTGAAAATCCATACAAACTTAAAAGTAAATTTTCTAAAAAATTAATTGAAGCTGTTGTTGCTCAGCGTTCTATTAAAGGTGAAGAAGAAGTTGCTGAAATTGAATATGCTATGGAAATTGCATATCAAATGCACACTGCTGCAATGCGGATGGCAAAGCCCGGTGTTATCGAACGAGACATTGCCGGTACGATTGAGGGAATTGCCGCTTCGTTGGGTGCTGGACTTTCTTTTCCCGCTATCGTTTCTAAAAACGGACAAACTCTTCACAATCATTACCACGGAAATGTTTTAAAGGAAGGTGATTTACTTGTTTGTGATGCGGGCGCCGAATCATTATTACATTATGCAAGCGATATTACTCGTACAACTCCTGTTGGTGGAAAATTTTCTTATCAGCAAAAAGAAATTTATGAAATTGTTCTTACCGCACAGAAGAATGCTATAAACATGATTAAACCCGGTGTGCTTCATTCCGATGTTCATCTAACTGCGGCTAAAATTATTGCTGCCGGCTTATCACAAATCGGAATTATGAAAGGTGATTTGAATGCCGCGGTTAAAGCCGGTGCGCACGCTCTTTTCTTTCCGCATGGACTTGGACATATGATGGGGCTTGATGTTCATGATATGGAAAATCTTGGAGAAGATTTTGTTGGGTATGATAAAAGTACAAAACGAAGTGATCAGTTTGGATTGGCTTATTTACGATTAGCCAAAGAATTGCAGCCTGGTTTTGTTTTTACTTGTGAACCTGGAATTTATTTTATACCTGAATTGATTGATCAATGGAAAGCTAAACGTAAGTTTAAAAACTATATTGATTATGAGAAGCTTGAAGCATATCGCAACTTTGGCGGAATTAGAATTGAAGACGATATTCTTGTTACACAAAACGGCTACAAAGTTCTTGGTCGTCCAATTCCAAAAGAAGTTGATGACGTTGAGGCTTGGGCTAAATCCTGATTTTTTCATTGTGCTCTTTAAGGAAAGATAATTTTAACCACAAAGAGCACAGAGGTTTCTCTCAAAGAGCTCAAAGAATTACTCTTTTAATTCCATCCTTTAATAATTTTACATTAAAATTTATTAGCAAACCAAGCTTGCAACCACTTAATTTTAAATATGTTAGTATTTGAGCAAGATGAACATCATTCAATGCTTCAACTGATTTAATTTCAATTACTAATTTGTTTTCAACAATTAAGTCTAGTCGATAACCAATATCAAGTTTAACATCTTCATAAATCAGAGGCATAGGTTTTTCTTTTTCAACATAAAGTCCAGCCTTCATAATCTCATAAAACAAACATTCTTTGTAAGAAGATTCTAACAAACCAGGACCCAAATTCCTATGAACTTTTATTGCTAATCCAATTACAATATTTGATAGTTCATCGACTGTTATTTAACCTTCGTGTTCTTTGTGTAAATAACTTTGAGACCTTTGTGGTTAATTCTTCCCCTTATGTTGTGCTTCAGCAAAATCACGTCCTGCCTTTAGTGCTTCTAAGTTAAGTTGAACAATCCTTTCCCCTTTTCTTCCAAAGATTTTTTTTATTCCGTTTTCTAAAGACTGATAAGGAATATCTAAAAACGGAGAAGCAGCACCAAGCACAACTATATTTGATGAACGCGGCGATTTTATCTGTCGCGCCATTTCATCTGCGTTAAGTGCAATTTGCTGAGGAAGTTTTTTAATCTCAGCAAGTAGTTCTTTCATATCCGGATAATCCGAAATATTTACAAACGGAGTTGTGTTTGTAACAAGCCATCCATTTTCTTTAAGCCACGGCAAATAGCGTAATGATTCCATTGGTTCAACAGAGATTATTAGATCTGCGCTACCTTCGGGAATCAAATCACTCGCAATTTCTTTTTCAGAAATTCTAAGATGTGACTGAACTGCTCCACCACGCTGACTCATTCCGTGAACTTCAGCTTGTTTTAAGTAAAGATGATTTTCAAGTGCAGCCATTCCAACAACAGCAGCAATAGAAAGAATTCCTTGTCCACCCACACCGGCTAATATTATGTCTGATTTCATAAATTTATCTTAATATTTTTAATTGATTGAATTTGACTTTTAAGAAAAAAAAGTTATTTTTTGTATATAGTTGTATAAGGTTGTTTAATCTATTTAATATGTTATATGGAAAAATTTTATAGTTTAAAAGAAGCTTCTGAAATTCTAAGCGTTAATAAAGAAACTTTAAGAAGATGGGACAGAAGTGGAAAATTTTCATCTACAAGACATCCCATAAATAATTATCGTGTATATCCATCTTCTAAAGTAAACCAACTGGTAAAAGAATTACAGCTAGAGTTTTATAAAGAAAAGAAATCTTTAAAATTTCCCGAAGCGTTTTTTAAGAATGAAACTGGCTCTCTTTATAAAATGGATGCGCTTCAATTCCTTAAGTCAATTGATAATGAGTCTGTTGATTTAGTCTTTGCCGATCCTCCTTACAATATAAAAAAGGCAGAATGGGATACGTTTCAATCTCAAAAACAGTATGTCGAATGGAGTATTCTTTGGATACAGGAAACGCAAAGAATTTTAAAACCACATGGTTCACTATATGTTTGCGGCTTTTCAGAAATACTTGCTGATATCAAATGGGCAGCAAGTTATTTGTTTAAAGGTTGTAAATGGTTGGTCTGGCATTATCGCAACAAAGCAAATCTTGGTAATGATTGGGGACGATCTCACGAAAGCATTTTGCATTTTAGAAAAAGTAAAGAATTTATTTTTAATATTGATGAGGTGAGAGTGCCCTATAACGCTCATACTTTAAAATATCCAACACGACCGCAGGCAGAAACATCACAATATAATAATAGAAACGGTAAAGAATATATTTGGGAGCCAAATCCACTTGGTGCAAAGCCAAAAGATGTTATTGAAATTCCAACTATTTCAAACGGTTCATGGGAAAAAACCGAGCACGAGACACAAAAGCCTGTTGAGCTTATAAAGAAAATTGTACTTGCTTCTTCTAACGAAGGGAATCTTGTTGTTGACCCGTTTGGTGGATCCGGTACAACTTATGCAGTTGCACAAGCTTTCAACCGTAAGTGGCTAGGCAGTGAGAACAGCAAAGAATATTGTCAGATTATCAAAGAACGTTTATCTAATTCAGAAATTATTTCGCGAATAGCTTCAGGTAAAGATGAAGAGGAAGCTGTTCAACGACGACAAAAATTACGAGCTTAGCATATTCCAGATGTCATCTATTACTAATTTTGAAAATGGAAAAATATGCTGATTGAAAGGTTTCTCTAACGCTTTCGCTGGAGTATCCAGATAATAGTATCCTTCTAATTGAGCTAAAAACTTAGTATAAACCATAAATAAATTTGAAACAAATGTATAACTGATTTTCGTTTCGTTACCACTATCTTTTCTTTGGATATCATTCTGTGATATCCCAACGACTTTTACTGGATGTCCAACAAATTTTTCCATTAAAACTTTGTCTATAAAAATTTTTGGCATTCTATCTTTAGTTGTAGTTTTTAACGATATAACGATTTCATTTGCATGAATTGTTTTTGAATCTGACTTTACTTTTTTAAAAGGAGAAATAATTATATCAGTTTCACAACGATAATATTTTTCACCATCTTCTGTTTCATAAGGTATTTTAAGAACTACCTTCTTTAATGAAATTCCCATATCACTAAACAATGTCCGTATCAATTCCTCAAAACGATTACCTACATGTTTTCGTGCACTATTTGATTGTACCATTAAATCTAACCCAATACCCATAGATTGCTGTATTGTGTAAACAACACTATCAACTATATGGTAATCGTCTTTATTAAAATTTCTATTTCCGCATTTTATGCTTTTAATGATACTTTCAAACCGCTTAAAATCTTTTTCAAACGTTTTTGAGCTTCGTAAAAATAAATCATCACGAAAAGGTCTGATTGATTTTTTTGTTCCCGCAATACTTGATGAACAAATAATGTAACCACCAAACTTCGTTTCATCATTTAGAACATCCGGGATATAATTTAAAACTCTTTGAGTTATTTCGTTGAATTCTTGAATAAAATTCTTTGGCTTTTGTAAATTTTCAGCTAATGGAATCATTCTGCTCTCAATTTAGTTAATTTCCTCAACAGTAACCTTCTGTTCTTTCTTATTCTTAGCCACCAATTGCACAATGCACTCTCTTCTTGGAATAACTACAGAAACTCCATCATACAACATTTCTTCTCGTAACACTTTTACCATTTCATCGTGATATTTTGGCAAAGGAGTTAGCACTTTTACGTGTTCAGGTTTTACACCGAGACCAATACAAATTTCTTCTAACCTTCCTGTTGCATGCGAAGCCTGTCCGCCTGTCATTCCGGTTGTTCCGTTATCTGAAATAATAACTGTAATCGGAGTGTTCTCAACAACTGCATCAAGCAAAGCTGTCATTCCGCTATGTGTAAATGTAGAATCACCAATTACAGCAATTGCAGGGTGAACACCTGCATCTGCGGCACCTTTTGCCATCGTAATTGAAGCGCCCATATCCACACAGGAATTAATAGAATTCCACGGTGGAAGCGCACCAAGTGTGTAACATCCAATATCAGAAAAAACTTTTTGCTTACCGAATTCCAGCATCGTTTCGTTTAAAGCATTATAAATATCACGATGACCACAGCCGGAACATAATTCTGGTGGACGATTTGCAACTATAGTAGGAACTTTCATTCCAACTTTTACTTCTTTGCCCAAAGCCTTTGCAACAATATCGGGATTCAATTCGCCATCACGAGGAATTGTTCCATCCAATCTTCCTTTAATCTTACTGTTCTTTTCTAAAAATCCTTTTAACATTTCTTCAACAAGCGGATAACCATCTTCAAGAACTAAAATCTGCTCACACTCGTTTACAATCTTTTCAACTTTTGCAAATGGAAGCGGATACTGACCAAGCTGCAAAACAGGATTAGTAAATTTTCCATCTTTATAATTTTCCATCAAATAATTAAATGCAATTCCGCAGGCGATAATACCAAGCGATTTGTTTCTTGCAGGATAATAAGTATTAAATGATGAGCGCTCTGATTCTTGTTCCATAAGAGATTGCAATCCTAACAAACCTTTATATCTTTTTCTCGCGTTAAAGGGAAGCAGTACAAACTGAATTGGATCTTCGGGATAACTTAATTTATTTTCCTGCTTTAAAGAGCGAGTTTCAATACCTGCACGTGAGTGTGCAAGGCGGGTTGTAATTCTAATCATTACAGGAATTTTTAATTTTTCCGATAACTCAAATGCTTCGTAAGCCATATCATAAGCTTCCTGCTGATTTGCCGGTTCAAAAATCGGAATCATTGCAAACTTACCGAAGAAGCGCGAGTCCTGTTCATTTTGTGATGAGTGCATTGATGGATCATCTGCAACTGTTACGATCAATCCGCCGTTAACACCGGTTATTGCAGAGTTGATAAAAGCATCAGCAGCAACATTTAAACCAACATGTTTCATACAAATCATTGTGCGCTTGCCGGCATAACTCATTCCAAGTCCGGCTTCCATCGCGGTTTTTTCGTTAGCAGACCATTGGCTATGCAGTTTTCTTTCAATTGCAATTTTATTGTGCTGAATGTATTCGGTTATTTCTGTGGACGGTGTTCCCGGATATGCATAAACGCCAGACATTCCGCCATCAATTGCGCCTTGTGCTATCGCTTCTGCACCAAGTAATAAAAGCTTTTCCATCGTTCCTCTCTTTCTATATCAGAATGGAAATTTTTAAAATTTAATTACTTAAAAATACAGAAATGAATTTTGTTTTCTAATTAAACTGATCAGAATATCGGGCTTTAAACGAAATTAAACGCAGATTAAATGAATCCTTTTTCATTAACTCTTCAAAAAGCTGTTTTCTTTTTTAATTGGAGCTGTTTCTGAATAATTAATTAATAGATTTATTTGTGGGTCTAAATAATTTGAAAATGATTTACACATCTTTTCATAAATGATAATCACTTTATTATATTTTTTTGAGATGCTTAACTATCAATAAATATTTTAGAGTTGAATTGATAGCTTAACAAAGATGCAATTTATCCTGCAAATAAATAACGAAACATATTGGCGAATGATATTACCATATAAATGATTAATTTTACGCCGAGCAAAATTTCTAAGCAAAACTTGGAATGATTTTTTACAGACTTGCAGAAAATTAGAAATGGTTATCGAAGAATTTAAACACTTATCAAAAGTTAACGGCGTTATTAAAATTTCGGAAGTAGATGAAACTTTTGAAAAAATTTATTTGCAATGCAGAAAAAAAGAAAAACGATTATGCAGCGATGATGAAATAAAACTGTTTCCTTATGCGTATAAAAAAAATCCACACAAAGATGAATGGGCGTTAAGAGCAAAATCTTTTTTACGATTTAAAAAATATTTAACACACAAGACTTCTAAATTAAATATTTTGGATTTGGGCTGTGGTAATGGATGGTTTACAGGACAATTATCAAAAGATTTTAATCACAATTATTTTTGTGTTGATGTTAACCTTACAGAGCTTGAACAAGCTGCACGTGTTTTTGATAAAGAGAATATCACATTTATTTACGCTGATATATTTTCAACATCACTACCAACAAATGTTTTTGATATTGTGATAATAAATTCTGCATTGCAATATTTTCCAAGCATTCCTGTTTTGATGAAAGAACTTCTTTTTATCATAAAGCCTTATGGTGAAATTCATATTATCGATACACCTTTTTACAGTCAGCAAAATTTAATGCAGTGTAAAAACAGAACTCTTAAATACTATCACTCGCTTGGCTTTCCGGAAATGGCAAAAAATTATTTTCATCACACAATAGATGAACTGAAATATTTAAGGCACCGTTATTTATATAATCCAAATACAATGAAAAATAAAATATCAAATCTTATTTTTGAAAAAGATTCGCCGTTTCCGTGGATAGTTGTTACGAGATGAGATTTTTTTAACACTATTAAGTAATCAAAATTATTAGCGATACCAATTGCTAACAAAATATTTAAATACTAAAATCATTTGGGTGCTTCTTGGAGTTGGCGTAATTCTTTACGCTTTATATATTCTTTTCATTTCACATACACTTACTTATGATGCACAGCCGACTGACAAGCAAAAAATTCTTTTTGTAGCTCAAAGAATTTTAATTGGAATACTTTTTTTTATTGCAATCATAAATATTATCAAGCTGCCGGTAAAAGAAATCTGGATAGCGTGGATAATTTTTACAGGTTTGTTTGCACGATTAATTTTAATTCCCTCTTCACCAATTCTTGAAGATGATTTTTACAGATATTTGTGGGATGGCGCAGTAACTGCTAATGAGTTTAATCCCTATGTATTTAGTCCGCAGGATGTAATTGAAAAAAATCCTAATGTACCGCAAAAGATTCTAAAACTTGCTGATGAATCTGGTAATGTAATTGATAAAATTAATCATCCTAAAATAAAAACGCTTTATCCAACACTTTCACAAATTATTTTTGGACTTTCATATTTTCTTTTTCCCTGGAGCGTAACGGGCTGGAAATTAATAATGTTAATGGGTGATATTTTTTTACTTTTCTTTTTGATTAGAATCCTGCGGGAGCTTAAGCTGCCAATCTCATTTGTTGCAATATATTGGTTAAACCCAATCGTACTTCACGAATTTTTTAACACCGGTCATTATGATTTATTCGCATTACTTTTTACTGCAATTGCAATTTATTATTATTTGAAGAATGAATTTGTAACATCAAGTATAACATTGGCACTTGCAGTTGGGTTTAAGTTATGGCCGATTTTAATATTTCCTATCCTTCTGAGAAAATTAACAAATCAAAAATGGAAATTGCTTTCCAGTATTTTTGCTTTTTCACTTTTTGTAATTGTTATCTTTATTCCCGTTCTTCGTGCAGGATTTGATCAAAATTCTGGGTTTACAAAATACGCTGCTAACTGGATAAACAACGCTGCATTTTATACTCTGTTAAAAGACAGTATTGAACTTTTCACAACAACCTTTAAAATTTATTATGTCTGTGCTGATTGCGTTGCACGATGGATAACGATTGGAATAATTTCGTTTGTCTTATTGCTGTTAATTAAAAAACCTGCTAAAGACAATTTAAATCTTGTTGATAAAATATTAATAATCATTGCAGTTTCATTTCTCGTTAGTCCAACACAATTTCCGTGGTATTTAACTTGGATGATTTTACCTTTAGTATTTAGTCCAAAATTTTCGTTGTTGATGTATGCATTCCTAATTCCACTTTACCATTTAAATTATTTAAGTGGATACTTTATTTACATACAGCATATTCCCGTTATACTTTTATTTTTATATGAAATAAAAAAAGGAAATGGTTTTGGATTTTTTAATATGAGTGAAGAACATTACGTTTAGCAATAATAAAAAGAATGTTTTATGAAGTTTTTAACCTTAGTATTTTTTGTTAGTACCGCACTACTATTGCTAAACAATTGTGATAGCACCAACCCTAAACTAGAACCTGATCTTCTACTTAAACTTGAAGATGTTTCCTGCACCGAAGCCTGGCTGCAATTAACAACAAACAACATACAACTGCCGGCAATTGTAAACCTTAAACAAAGTAATCCAGCCGGCGATACAAAATCTCATATCTTTAATCTCAATACTAAAGACCCACTATTCTACATCGATTCCCTTCTCCCAAACCAAACTTATAAACTACAAGTATCCAATATCCAGAATCAAGTATCCAGCAACGAGTTAAGCATAACAACATTGGACACCACTTCCCACAACTTTACCTGGCAAACTTTTGAGTTTGGACAGCATAGTAGCAGTGTACTTTACGATGTTGCTATAATAGATGAAAACAATATTTGGGCTGTTGGTGAAATTTATATGAATGATTCACTTGGGCAACCTATCCGTTATAACGCTGTGCATTGGAATGGACAAATTTGGGAATTAATAAAAACTGGTGGTTTTGGTGGTTATCCTAGAAGAACGGTTTTTGCTTTTTCAGAAAATGAGGTATGGTTTGATGGCGTTATAAAATGGGATGGTGTAAACTATTCTGTTCATATGAATGGATGGCCACTAATGCCAAATGGAGATGGTTGGCAGGTTAATAAGATGTGGGGTAACAGCAGTAATGATTTATATGCAGTTGGCAATAGTGGGAATATTGCGCGCTACAACGGGCGCAGTTGGGTAAGGATTGTGAGTGGAACAGATGCAAATTTACAAGACATTTCAGTAACACCAGATTTAAAAGAAATTTGGACTTGCGGATGGAGTAATTCAACTGGCAGAGTTTCTTTATTGAAAATTAATAATAGCAATGTTGAATCACTTTGGGATAGTCAAACAAATACAACTTTAAATATTTATAGAGGGACATTACTAAACAGTTTATATGCAAACGGTAATAGCGAGTTTGTTTTGGTAGGAGGACAAGTCTTAAGACATTCCGCATTTTTTAAAAATCAGGTTAAGCTGGAATGGGTGAAAACTTTCAATGGTTCAAAAGTACTTGAACTTGGCTATTATGCATATAGAATAAAGGGTAGCAATAAAAATAACATTATTGCTGCCGGTGATGCAGCAATGATTTGGCATTTCAACGGAGCAACCTGGTACAAGCATTCAGAACTGTATAATTTCGATGATAGACTTTATGGTTTAGCGGTTACAGATAATATCATAGTTGCAGTTGGTAAAAGATATTCTCCGGGAACTTTGGGTGGTGGTTTACTAATTCTAGGAAGAAGGTAAAATAATGAGTGGAAATCTATCAGATTATAAAAATAATTATTGGGTGTCACGGTCGCACCGTGACAGAATGAATTCACGGAATCGTCTCTGACTTCCGCTAAAAATTAATAATCATTAACCCATCGGAACATCAATAACCAAAAAGTTCGAATCATCAAGCACTTCTATTTCAAAATT
>JAGOXU010000233.1 GCA_018059515.1 Ignavibacterium sp. | reverse complement strand
GAATATGCAGAAGCTTATGTAATGGAACCTTATGCAAAACAAATGATAAAAGATGATTCACTTTTACGTACTGAGTTTTATAAAAAACTAAATGAAGATGAATCTTTTAAAAATAATTCCGGTAAAAGATTAGATTTCTTTTACAAGCGCTCTCCATTTTATGATAAAGAAGAAAATGTTTATCCAATTTTAAGGCTGATGGGAAAGAAAGTTTAAAGAAAATATCGAACAAGAAATTTTGAATAATGAATAATGAAGTGTTCTAATTTTATTATCATCAAATAGAGGGCTAATATGAATGAAAAGAAATTTAATTTACTAAACAGCACTAATTGAATGTAATAAACTTATTGCTATTTTTGTTAAAAGTATTAAGACAGCAAAAAGGAATAACGAAAAGAAAAAATGATTATTAGGTTTCCTTCATTTCAAAATTCATTATTATTAGTTCAATATTCAATTGAGAATGTTGCTTAGATATTTAAACAGGATTTAATACTCCACTAATTTAAGGAGAGGATTATGTTAACAATTCTTTGTATTTCAAGTTTTGAAAAAGGTTTTGATTTTATGCGCGAAGCCAAAGCACTTGACTGCCGCGTAATTTTGCTTACTTCAAAAAGTTTGGGAGGAGCTAATTGGCCAAGAGAAAGTCTTGATGAGATTTTTTACATTCCGGATAAAAATAAAGATTGGAATATGCAGGATGTAATTTATGGTGTAAGCTATCTTGCAAGAACAGAAAACATTGATAGAATTGTTGCGCTTGATGATTTTGATGTTGAACGTGCAGCATCACTTAGAGAGCATTTAAGAATTGCAGGAATGGGAGACACAACAGCACGGCACTTTCGTGATAAGCTTGCAATGAGAATGGTTGCAAAGGAAAAAGGAATTCCTGTTCCCGAATTTTTACATGTTCTTAATCATAAAAAGATAAAAGAATTTGCCGAGACAGTTCCGTTTCCTTATATGATTAAACCTCGTTTGCTTGCCGGTTCTTATGGATTAAAAAAAGTTCACAACAAAGAAGAAATGTGGGATAGAATAAATCATTTGGGAGATGAGCAATCGTTTTTTTTAATGGAAAGATTTGTCTCCGGTAGTATTTATCATGTGGATACAATTATTAATGATAAAGAAGTTGTGTTTGGATTAGCCAGTAAATACGGCACTCCGCCGTTTGAAGTTGCACACGATGGAAGAGTTTTTACAAGCAAAACATTGGATAGTAAATCTGATGAAGCAAAAGAAGTTTTAGAACTAAATAAAAAAGTTTTAAAGGCTTTGGGATTGCTGCGCGGAGTTTCGCATTCAGAATTTATCCGTGATGAAAATGGAAAGTTATTTTTCTTAGAAACATCTGCTCGAGTTGGCGGGGCTAATCTTTCCTCACTTGTTGAAGCTGCGACAGGAATTAATTTATGGCGCGAGTGGGCAAAGATTGAAATACTTAACGGTGGAAAAGAGTATAAACTTCCAAAAGTTGAAAATAATTTTGCGGCTATTTTAAATTCATTATCAAAACAAGAGTGGTCTAATCTTGATGCTTACAACGATCCGGAAGTTTGGTGGCGTTTAAAGAAAGAGTATCACGCAGGATTGATAATCAAATCATCAAGCGAAAAAAGAATTGAACAGCTTTTAGACGAATACACAAAAAGGTTTTACAACGATTTTTTTGCAACTGCAAAAATGGGAGAAAGACCGAACGATTAGAATTTAGGTAGTTAATTTCATAATATTAAGATTATTACATGTCATTTCTGCCTTAGGCATTCCTTCAGAAGAACGAGCCTGCCTGTCGGCAGTCAGATCTTCGAGTGAGAAATCTTTTCAATTTCTTGAAAAAAGATTTCTCCCTCCGGTCGAAATGACAAGTATGTTAGTTCTGCAACAGACTCTTTGCCGGCAGGCGAAAAGAGAAATCTGTTTATTCATTGTTGCAGATTTCTCAGTCGAGTTCGCCGATGCGAATCCTTCGAAATGAATTAACTTGAGTTTGTCAAAACGCACACACCTCATAGCAGAAGCTCTTTTCAATTGTAAATTAAATGTAAAACCTGTTATTTGGGTATTCAATACCTTTCTAGTTAATCAAATCATTTCTATTATCAAACAACAAAACTAAACGATTACACAAAATAAAAATCAAATGGAGCCATGGAAATCTTAATAAAAGAAAGCGACTCTCTACAATCTGAATTTGGAAATAAAACTGAAATACTAAATCAACTTGAAGGTAAAGTAAAAGAATGGATAGAAGATCATGTTGATAAAAGAAAATTATGGTTTTCATCCGATTTTCTTCCCGCAGATGAAAAAATGAATGATGATCAAGAAAATAATATTAATAAATTACGCGAGCGTGTACACGGAGTTAAAGATGAGGTGAGAGTTGCTGTGGCATTAAATCTATTAACAGAAGAAGGATTACCGCACTTTCATAGATTGATTGCAAAATATTTAGGCGATAAAAGTTTTTGGTCTAAATGGAATAATATGTGGACTGCCGAAGAAGACAGGCACGGCGGGGTTATAAGAGATTATGTACGCGATGCTCGTTTGTTTAGTTTTCGTGAAGTTGAGTTAATGCAATTCCATTATATCGAAAGTGGTTTTAATCCGGATTGGAATAAAGATCCATACAAAGTTTTTGTTTACACAACATTGCAGGAAAGAGCGACTCAAGTCTCACATAAAAACACAGGTAAACTTGCTGGTGAAGATGAGCCTTTATTAAATGGTATTCTAAGCAGCATCGCTGCCGATGAAGCTAAGCACTACACTTTTTATAGAAATGTTTTTAAAGAAGTTCTAAAGCTTGATCCAAACAGAGCAATGCTTTCTGCTGCTGATATCATGCCTGCTATTGATATGCCCGGAATATCAATGCCAAATTTTAGAGATATGGCTGATGTTGTAAGACGAGTAGGGATTTATGGTCCGCGTGATTATAAAAAGATTGTGGAGGAAGCAATAAAATTTTGGGATATTGAATTAATAACAGGATTGAATGATCTTGCACAAAAAGCTCAGGAAAAGATTCTTTCAATTCCTAAGAGATTAGAAAAAGTTGCAGAGTATATTGAACGAAGGTCAGAATCAAAAACTTTTTCTTTTGATTTTATTTACAATAGAATTTTAGTGTTTGAGTAAAAAGAGTTCAGATTATTCAGTGAGGATCGAGTTTGGTTATTGATCTTTATGTTTTAAATATACTGTATCGATGATCGTGGAATTGTAAGATAATACAAAAATAATAATACGTATGAGGATCACATGCTAAAAAATAAAGCAGATTTTAAGAGTCTTATTTATATAATTATAACTACCGCACTCTTTATAGCACAGTGGGGATGGATAGGTGTTAACTCGTTTATTTACACCTGGTATTTATTTATGTCAGTTGCTGTTTCGGTAATGACTCATAATCATAATCATCTACCGATGTGGCAATCTAAAACACTAAACACATTAACAGATTGGTGGTTAACAGTATTTTATGGTTTTCCTATTTTTGCCTGGATACCAACGCACAATAAGAATCATCATCGATATAATAATCGTGATGGAGATGACTCCATTACATACAGAATAAGTGAAAGAAATAATTTTCTTACACTTATTTCGTACCCTACTATAAGCGGGTATTATCAACAAAAAGCAATATTTGGATATCTGAAAGATTTAAAAGAAAACAACAAACAAAAATACTGGTTATGCATATCGCAGTACGCTGTACTTTTTTTATGGATTGCTGGAGCGTTTTTATTAGATTGGCAAAAGGCACTTCTCTTTGTTATCATACCTCAGCAAGTTTCTCTGTTCAGCGTCTTGATATTCAATTATGTTCAGCATGTTCACGCAAATGAGGAGTCTGAATGGAATCATTCAAGGAATTTTACAGGGTTTTTAAATTTTCTGCTTTTCAATAACGGCTTTCATACAATTCATCATCATAAAGCAGGACTTCACTGGAGTAAAGTTCCTGAAGCACACGCAGAAATTGAACAAAATATTAATCCCATTTTACTTGAGAGAAGTTTTTGGTGGTATATAGTAAGGAGTTATATAATATCTATTTTCATTCCCAAATTCAGAACGAATTCTATGAGATTAGAACGGATGAGAAAAGAAGAAATCATCCGTAATAATGAGAAGATTAGAGAAGAAAGCGAAAACCAGAGTGTTGTCGTTTGATTTTATTTATAACAGAATTTTGGTGTTTGAATAATACAAAACACCGATTATACATTATTAAAAGAACTTGGCATTTGATCCCAGGTTCTTCCTTCAAGTTCTCTTCCATTTTTCTTTTTTTGTACACCGCCCCATTGTTTAAAGAAAAATGGAACTGATTGACGAAGACATTTTTCTTTAATATCGACAACCCATTCTTCACTCATTGGTCTAGCTTTTGGACCAGATTCTCCACCAACAATTACCCAATCAATTTTTTTGAGATTTAACTTTTTTATCGGACCTAATAAAGGTTCAATAGATAAAAATTTTGTTTGTGCATTTGTCTTTCTTAAATCATCTATTCTAAATGTGTAATCTTGGTTTTCAACACTCACTCCCATCCAGATATTTTTTGTCCATGGAAGATACTTATTTATTTCCAGTAACCGATCGGATCGCTTAGTTAAAACCTGAAAAATATGCCAGTGTGCTTTATTCATAGTCTCAAATACACTAAGAATAAAACTTAAAGGAACATTTTTATGAAAGAGATCACTCATGGAATTAACGAATATTACTTGTGGCTTTCTCCATTGCATTGGTAGAGCAACAACATGTTCATGAGCTGTAAGTTTAAACCCATTTTCATAATTAACAGAACCCATTGCTTTTAATCGCTTAGCCATTCTTTCGGCATAACAATTTATACAACCAGGAGATATTTTATTACATCCAGTTACTGGATTCCAAGTTGATTCTGTCCATTCTATTGATGATTTTAGTGCCATATTATAAAACTTTTATTATTGTTCCTTCTGGAAAAGATCCCTTTCTTCTTTTCTTACCATCCTTCTTATATTCCTTAACAGAAATAAAAAGATTTTGTTCTGCATAACGTAAAGCTTGATTTAAGTG
>JAGOXU010000232.1 GCA_018059515.1 Ignavibacterium sp. | reverse complement strand
CGCTTATGAAAAATGAAATCTCTTTCCCGCAATCAACAATAAGATTTTTAGCCGCACTTTCTAAAAACAATAACAAAGAATGGTTTGAAAAAAATCGTGAACGATATGATTTTGAATTATTGCAGCCCGCAATGCAGTTTGTACTTGATCTTGGAGAAAAACTTTCGGAATTATCTCCAAACATAAATGCTATTCCAAAAATCGATAAATCAATTTTTCGTTTATATCGTGATGTACGTTTTAGCAAAAACAAAGCACCGTTTAAAACTAATCTTGGTTTGTATTTTTGGGAAGGGCGAGGTAAGAAAATGGAATGTTCGGGTTTATACTTTCATATCGAACCAAAAGAATTTTTTCTTGGAAGCGGTATGTACATGTTTACAAAAGATCAGTTAAAAAAATATCGAGAACTTGTTTCTGATCCGGTAAAGGGCAAACAATTGAATGAAATTATTTTTAAAATCTTAAAGAATAAAAAGTTTAAGCTTGGCGGAAAAACGTACAAAAAAACGCCGCGCGGTTACGATCCCGATTACAAATACAATGATTTATTACTACACAACGGTGTTTATATTTCTTACGAAAGTAAAAATTTTGATGAGCTGACAAAAAAAGATCCCGTGATTTTTGCGTACAAAACATTCAAAGAAATGTATCTGCTTCACAAGTGGTTTGTAGAAAATCTTGTTTAGGCTTGATTTTCTTAATAAAAATCTTAACTTGCGACAAATTTTTTATCGTAATCCTATATAATTCGCAGGTTTTTGCACAAATCAGAAAGGAGATGGCGTATGAAGTACAATTCATTCATGCTTCACAACTTCAGAAACATCCCCCAAGTTCAATCAATTTCTTCAGAAATTATTGAAGCAATAGAAGTTGTGGGTTCTGTTCTTCCATTTAAAACAAATAATTATGTTGTAGATAATCTTATAGATTGGAACAATGTTCCTAATGATTCGATGTTTAAGCTAACTTTTCCGCAAAGGGATATGCTGCTGCCTCATCATTATGATTTTATGGAGCGTGTAATAAAAAGCGGAGCCGACAAGAAAGCAATAAAAGAAGCTGCCAACAAAATTAGGTTGCAGCTTAATCCGCATCCCGCAGGTCAGCTTGAATACAACGTGCCGATGATTGAAGGTGATAAACTTTATGGAATGCAGCACAAGTACCGCGAAACTGTTTTGTTCTTTCCGAGTCAGGGACAAACATGCCACGCCTATTGTACTTTTTGTTTTCGCTGGCCTCAGTTTGTTGGAATGAACGATTTAAAATTTGCATCAAAAGAAGCAGAACATTTACTAAAATACGTGCAAGCTCATGAAGAAGTATCCGATGTTTTGTTTACGGGCGGCGATCCGTTGATAATGAAAACAAAACATTTAGAAACATATATTCGTCCTCTGCTTGATGCAAACATTAAACACTTAAGAAATATAAGAATCGGAACAAAAGCTCTTGGTTATTGGCCTTACAGATTTCTAACAGATGATGATGCGGATGATTTGCTAAATTTATTTTCGGATGTAAAAAAAGCCGGAAAACAATTAGCATTAATGGCGCATTTTAATCATCCTGTTGAACTTAGCAGTGATGCTGTTGCGCAGGCAATACAAAAAATTAATGATGCTGGTGCGGTTATCAGAACGCAATCGCCAGTTTTAAAACATATTAATGATGAAGCAAATCTTTGGTCGGATATGTGGAAAAAACAAGTTGAGCTTGGCTGCATTCCATATTACATGTTTGTTGCACGTAACACAGGCGCACAGCATTACTTTTCAATTCCGCTTGTTGATGCCTGGAAACTTTTTAGAAAAGCATATCAAAACGTAAGTGGAATTTGCAGAACCGTGCGCGGACCAAGTATGTCTTGCCTGCCGGGCAAAGTACAGTTAATAGGTGTTAGCGAAATAAAAGAAGAAAAAATTATGGTCTTTAGAATGATACAAGGAAGAAACTCGGATTGGGCTGCGCGCCCGTTCTTTGCAGAATATGATGAAGATGCAATCTGGTACACTGATTTAAAGCCGGCTTTTGGCGAAGAAAAATTTTTTTTTACAGATGAATTAAACTCATTTGTTTCACCTCAAGAAATAGAAGTTGATTATGAGTAAAAATGGTAAAAACAATAACGGCAATTTTGATATAAGTTTAAACCTTAATGTTCGTGGTGCACCGCTATCAGCAACTTTGCTGATAAACGAAATCTCAAACACGCTAATTAGCGAAGGAAGAAAGGTATATAAACTTGGTCTTGGGCAATCGCCATTTCCCGTTCCACAAATGGTTGTTGATGAATTAAAAGTTAATGCTCACCAAAAAGATTATTTGCCTGTTAGAGGATTAAAACAATTAAGACAGGCTGTGGCGGATTATCATTCCCGTAGAAATAATATTAGGAGAAATGTAAACAACGTTATAATCGGACCCGGTTCAAAAGAACTGATGTTTCTTTTACAGTTTGTTTATTATGGCGACTTAGTAATTCCCACACCAAGCTGGGTTTCTTATGCTCCGCAAGCAAAATTTATTGGAAGAAATGTTTACTGGCTTAACACAACAGAAAAAAATAAATGGAGAATTGCTCCGCAGGATTTAGAAAATCTTTGCAAGGATGACCCTGATAGACCGCGATTAGTGATTTTAAATTATCCATCAAATCCAACTGGCTCAACTTACACGATAAACGAGTTAAAAGAGTTAGCAAAAGTTGCAAAGAAATATCGGCTTATACTTTTATCAGATGAAATTTATGGCGAACTGAATTTTGAAGGTAATCATGTTTCCATCGCAAAATTTTATCCCGAAGGAACTATAATTTCCAGCGGTTTAAGTAAATGGTGCGGTGCCGGCGGATGGCGATTAGGAACTTTTAATTTTCCAGCATCACTTAATTGGCTGCTTGATGCGATGGCATCGGTTGCAAGTGAAACTTTTACATCTACAAGTGCGCCTATTCAATACGCTGCGGTTTGCGCTTTTAGAGGTGGAATTGGAATAGAAAGATATTTGTGGAATTCCAGAAAAATTTTAAAATCTCTGGGATTTCATATCCATAAAAAATTAGAAAAGGCTGACATATCCGCACCAAATCCTGAAGGTGGTTTTTATCTTTTCTGTAATTTCAATAAGCATGCTGCAAAACTTAAAAAACGCGGAATAACAAACAGCACCGAGCTTGCGCAAAAACTTTTAGAAGATACGGGTGTTGCGTTACTACCGGGCAGCGTGTTTGGAAGACCTGATGATGAACTTACAACGCGACTTGCTTATGTAGATTTTGACGGCGCAAAAGCTTTAGCGGCTGTTGAAACAATGCCGCCGCATAAAATACCGGATGAAAATTTTTTGAATACAAATTGTTCTCACACAATTGAAGCAATCGATTTGATTTGTGATTGGGTGAAGAAGGCGTAATAGCTTTTTAATAGCTGTTGTAATTAGTGCGTTCTGCTGTATCTATTAAATAAAGTTTAAACGTATTTTTATTTTATCTCCGCAAAAGCAATTATATGTCCATCCAAATCGGAAATGTAACTGACTTTATCGCCCCAATTTCTTTCTTGTAGTTTGCTTATTTCTTTACCACCGAGATTAATCCCACGCTGGAAATATTCTTGAGCATTGTTTACTTTTAGATATAACTCACATCTCGGAATTCCGCTACCAGTACTGGGGTCTGGAGTTTTATCTAAAAGAATTTTAGCAATTCCTTCTTGGGGCATTAATCCTAATTTTGTAGAATCATTTAAATCAAATTCCGTCATTCCGGGCATATCTAAACTTGGCTCAATCTGCAAAAGTTGTTTATAAAAATTTTTACTTTTTTCTTGATCGGCAACGTAAAGTATGAATTCAATTTTTTCCGTTTTATTGTCTTTCGTTATCATTGTTAAAACTACCGTTTAGTTTAAAAATTATTTATACCTGTCATTAATTGCCGTACATAAAAACATCTAACCACTTGCCACACTATATGTAAAGCTATTAAATATTTTAATTAAATTATATTATCATATACAATTATTAAAATAATTATAATTCTCTTAAGAGGCTTTATGAAAAATTTTACTGTTCTTTTTTTAATCTTTATCACTATCTCAATTTCAAATATCTCTGCACAAGTTAATGCAAGAATGCTGCAGTTTCCCGATGTATCTGCAACACATATCACTTTTACATACGGCGGTGATGTTTGGATTGTTACCAAAGAAGGCGGCACCGCTTATAAATTAACTTCCGCAAAAGGAACTGAATTACTTGCAAGATTTTCACCGGATGGAAAACAAATTGCATTCAGCGGAAATTATAACGGTAATGTTGATGTTTATGTGATGCCTTCGCTCGGCGGCTTACCGACAAGAGTTACATATCACGGAATGGCTGACCGATTATTAGATTGGTATCCAGATGGAAACTCACTGCTCTTCGCTTCATCACGAGAAAGCGGCAAGCAGCGCTTTAGCCAATTTTATAAGGTATCAAAAGCGGGTGGATTGCCTGTTAAACTTCCAATACCCTATGGTGAGTTTGGAGTAATTTCTCCCGATGGGAAAATGATTGCTTACACTCCAAAATCCCGCGTGTTTAGAACCTGGAAAAGATATTTGGGCGGCATGGCAACGGATATTTTTATTTTTGATCTTGAAAAGAAATCCGCAGAAAACATTACCAACAATATTGCAAACGATGAGATGCCAATGTGGAGCGGAAATAAAATTTATTTTCTATCCGATCGCAGCGATAACAAAAGAAACAATATTTGGTCTTACGATATTTCATCAAAGCAAACAAAGCAGCTAACAAATTTTGATGAGTTTGATATTCATTTTCCATCTCTTGGAAATAATGAAATTGTTTTTGAAGCAGGCGGACTTTTATACTTGCTTGATCTTACAACCGAAAAATATAAAGTAGTAAACATTAACGTGGTGACCGATGAATCTACCTTAATGGCAAGGAATGAGAATGTTGAAAAGATGATTCAAAGTTTTTCTTTATCGTACAACGGTAATCGCACCTTGTTTGAAGCGCGTGGCGAAGTTTTTTCTGTTCCGACCGAAAATGGACCAGTTATCAATCTCACTCAATCTTCTGGAGTTGCAG
>JAGOXU010000231.1 GCA_018059515.1 Ignavibacterium sp. | reverse complement strand
GTAACTGAACTAGTAAATAACTATCAGGGTGCGGGCACTTATGAAGTTACCTGGAATGGAAAGAATGATTTAGGGCATACGGTTGCAAGCGGCACATATATTTATCAGGTAAATGCTGGTGATTTTTTTCAAACGAAAAAGATGATGCTGCTAAAATAAGACCTAGCATTATCTGATTTTTTTAATGAGAAACTTTAAACAAATAGTAAAGTAGTTTAAAGTTTCTCTATTATTTAAAATTATATTTTAGAACTGCTGTTAGATTGTTTTTTAATCCACTTAAAAATCAAAATTACTAATCTTGTTTAGAGCACAAGTGTTTGTATCTAAAATAATTTAATCGAAAACATCTTTTAAATATCTGAGTATGTAATGGATAAGAATATCTGGAAAGATATAAAAACTATTTTCTTTAACGCTGTTGAATTAGATGGCAAAGAAAGGGAAGCATATTTAAATGATGCTTGTAAAACTCCTGAACTTAAAAAAGAAATTTTAACTCTCATTTCGGCGCACGACAAATCTGAAACCTTTCTTGAAGAACCCATTGTTCCTCTTGAGCCTGTTAGTGATAACAGCAATCTTTTTATTGGTAAAACTTTCGGCAAGTATAAAATAGATAAATTAATTGCTCGTGGCGGAATGGGCTTAGTATATCTTGGCGTGCGTGATGATGAAGTGAAACAGCAGGCTGCTGTTAAAATTATTAATCCTGGAGTTGCTTCAGATGTTGTTATAAAAAGATTTCAAACGGAAAGACAAACTTTAGCAAATCTCAATCATCCAAATATTTCCCGATTACTTGACGGCGGAATTACCGATGACGGAATCCAATTTTTAATTATGGAATTTATTGATGGAATACTTATTGATGAATATTGCGACAAAAATAATTTAAATACTAAAGAAAGATTAAAACTTTTTTTAAAAGTTGCTTCGGTGGTTGAATTTGCACATCAAAATCTTGTTGTACACAGAGATTTAAAACCAACCAATATACTTATTACCCAAGACGGTGAGCCAAAGCTTTTGGATTTTGGTATTGCAAAAATATTATCACCTGAAGGTGGAATTATTGAAACTGTAACTCATGGCGGCGGTTGGAACTTAACACCTGAGTTTGCAAGTCCCGAACAGATTAAAGGTGAGGCAATTACAACAGCAAGTGATGTTTATTCACTTGGAATAATTTTATATAATCTTTTAACCGGGCATAGTCCCTACAAAATAAAAAGTGTTTTTCATTCTGAAATCAGACAGATCATTACACAAACAGAACCTACAAAACCGAGTGAAATAATTTATCAGGCAATAGAAAAAGAATCTGTTGAGGAAAAAATTAAAATTGCACCTGAATCGATAAGCAAAACCAGGGAAGCAAGCATTGATAAACTTCATAAAAAACTGATTGGTGATATCGACAATATAATTTTAATGGCGATACGGAAAGAAAAGGAAAGAAGATATTCTTCGGTTGATAATTTTGCAGATGACATAAAAAGATATTTAGATGATAAACCTGTAAAAGCACATCAGGATTCGTTTTTATATCGAACAAAAAAATTTGCTGCAAGAAATAAGGCGCTCGTTATTCCCGGTATAATAATTTTTTTAGTTATTAATCTTGGAGTTGCAGGCTTTTTATGGCAGGGATACGTTGCTGCAAAGGAAAGAGATATTGCAAAATCTGAAGCGGAAAAATCAAACAGAATAAAATCATTTTTATTAAATATGATTTCTGCACCCGACCCGATAAAAAAAGGCAGCGAGGTAAAAGTTATTGATGTGATACAGGATGCATCCAGCAAGCTTTCATTTGAGTTATCAAATCAACCGCAGATTGAAGCTGAAATAAGAACGATGCTTGGTAATACTTATCAGAGTCTTGGAATTTATGATTCCGCTAAAACAGAATTATTGAAAGCAGATATAATTATTAGAAATCTTTATGGCGATAAGAGTAAAGAAACTGCAATAAGTACAAAATCACTCGGCTTGATTTATCATTATGAAGGTGATTTTGAAAAAGCGGAAACATATTACAAAAATTCACTTGATATGCTAAAGTCAATCGAAACTAAACCGTCGTTTGAAAGGGCGATTGTATTGGATACTTACGGTACGTTAATGACGGATATAGGTGATTATAAAAAAGCTGAACAATTAACTGAAGAGGCTTTAAGGATTGCAGAATCTATAAAGGGTTCTGATGATGCTGAAGTTGCACAAATAAAAAATAACCTTGCCACATCGTATAATTATCTTGGAAAATTGGATGCTGCTGATTCACTATACAAAGAAAGCCTTAGAGTATTTAGAAAACTTTATGGAAATTTTAGCATCAGGGTTTCAAGCAGTCTTAATAATCTTGCTTTTATTTATATCTTCAAAAAAGATCATTCTAATGCGTTACCGCTTCTTATGGAATCTTTGAACATAAAGAAGAAAATTCTTGGTGTGGATCATCCTGACCTGATAAATGCTTATTCAAATGTTGGAAGCACTCATTTTAATATTGGTGATTACGATAAAGCGGAAGAGTTTATGAAAGCTTCTATTGAAGTAGGATTAAAAAATTATGATGAAGATAATATAAATCTCAGCCGATCATATATATGGTATGGCAGAACGTTAGAATCAAATAATAAGATTGATAAAGCAATTTATTATTTACGAAAAGCTTTTAACATCCGAAAAAAGGAATTTGGGGATGAAAATAATTTAACGTTAAACACTCAAACGCTTTACGGGCAATCTCTTTTAAATGCTGGTAAATTTGTTGAAGCAGAAAAACAATTGGTTGAAAGTTTTAATGGATTAAATAAAACAATAGGAATTGAAAAAGATGCGACACAAAAATCTCTTGCATCGCTTGTTCAATTGTATAAAGCATTAAAGAAAAAAGATAAAATTGAATTCTATTCCGGCTTAATTATCAAAAAGGGAAGTAACTCTTAACTAAACGTATTATTGGTCTCATCAAATCATTTTTATTTTTTAACTATTGACAAGGCTTAATAATTCCGCTATTTTCATCCCAACGTTGCACTATTCTTATAACTATTATTTAATTTTATGCACCAACTCACTCAACAGAACGTAACATTATTATTACAAGATTGTATTGAGGGTAAAAAAGGAGCTGTGGATGAATTGCTGCCGCACGTTTACAAAGAGCTAAGAGCAATATCATCAAAATATCTCCACGATGAATATCGCAATCACACACTGCAAACCACCGAACTTGTTCACGAAGCATACATTAAACTTGTTGGTGATCAAAATATTAACTGGCAAAACAGAGCACATTTTTTTGGAATAGCTGCACAATCTATGCGGCAGATTCTTGTTGATCATGCAAGGAAAAGAAATTCATTAAAACGCGGAGATGGTAAATCGAATATTCCGCTTGATGAAGTTTTGGAAATATCTGATAAATCGGATGAGCAAATTATCGCACTTGATGAGGCGTTAAAAAAATTAGAGTCAAAAGATGAAAGATCGAGCAAACTTGTTGAGTTAAGATATTTTTCCGGTTTAACAATAGAAGAAACTGCCGAGGTTCTGCACATCTCAATCGCCACTGCAAAACGTGATTGGAATTTTGCTAAGGCGTGGCTGTATAGAGAAATTGCCGGCGTTTAATAATCAATAGGATTTTTTTTGGATCAGAATAAATTTTTAAAAGCCAAACAAATTTTTGATGATGCATTAAATCTTGATGCATCACAAAGAAAAATTTTTCTTGATGAAAAATGCGGCGATGATCTTGAATTAAAGAAAGAAGTGTTATCCTTATTAAACTCGCTTGAAAACACAATTGATTTTTTAGAAGCACCAATAACAATTTCAGAAGTTGATGAAGCTGTTTTTTCTGATCCGTACATCGGAAAGCAAATTGGCAGTTATATTATTGATGGCGAAGCCGGTGTTGGCGGAATGGGAATTGTTTACACAGGCAAAAGAAATGATAAAGAATTTGAACAAAAAGTTGCGATAAAAATTTTAAAACACGGAATTACTTCCGAATATCTTTTAAAGCGTTTTCAAATTGAGCGGCAAACTCTTGCAAATCTTCAACATCAAAACATTGCACGGCTTTTAGATGGCGGCAGAACTTCAGATGGACTTCCCTATCTGGTTATGGAATTTATTGATGGAATTCCGATTACTGAATACTCAAATCAAAATAAATTAAACGTTGAAGAAAAATTAAAACTTTTTAGAGAAGTTTGTACCGCTGTTCAATACGCTCATCAAAATCTGGTTATACATCGTGATTTAAAACCGGGAAATATTCTTGTTACAAAAAACGGTACGCCAAAACTTTTGGATTTTGGAATTGCAAAACTTATTGACGAAGATTTGGTTGATAGTAATGAAAGCTTAACACGCACCGGAGTTTGGCACTTAACTCCTGAGTATGCAAGTCCGGAACAAATTAAAGGTGAAAAGATTTCAACTGCAAGTGATGTTTATTCGCTTGGCGTTTTGCTTTATCAAATTTTAACCGGAGTGCAGCCTTATAAAATTTCCAACAATTCTCCTTCTATTATCAGCAAAATTATTACTGAAGAAAATGTAAAAAAGCCGAGTGAAAGAGTAAAAGAAAAATCTGAAATCAATAACGAAACAAATATTTTTCAGCACGAGAAAATCTCAAATCAACTTAAAGGCGATTTAGATAACATTATTTCAAAAGCAATGAACAAAGATCCTTTAAGAAGATACGTTTCGATAGAACAATTTTCTGAAGATTTAAGAAGACATTTAACCGGCTTACCGGTTATCGCGCAAAAGGATACTGCTGGATATAGATTATCAAAGTTTATTCAAAGACATAAAGTTGGATTTGTTTCTTCGGTTGGATTTATTGTTTTCTTGATTGCAAGCCTTATAGCAATTATCTGGCAGGCAAATATTGCTGCCAATGAACGCGACAATGCAAAACTTGAAGCACAAAAAGTTGAAGCAGTTAATATGTTTTTGCAGGATATGCTTTCTTCAGTAGATCCAACAGTAGATGGAAAAGATGTAAGAGTTTATGATGTGTTAAAAAAAGCTTCAGATGATGTAGGAAATAATTTTATCGGTCATCCATAAACTGAAGCATCAGTTAGAAAAAA
>JAGOXU010000058.1 GCA_018059515.1 Ignavibacterium sp. | reverse complement strand
TTTGAACTGCCTTCGCCCGATAATGAACTGATTTCTGAATCATTGAAGACTGAAATTAATGGTGTTCTATCAATCCTTCCTGAAAGAGAAGCCGAAGTTATAAAATTGTATTTTGGTTTAGAAGGTGAAAATCCAATGACGCTTGAAGAAATAGGGGACAAGTTTAATTTAACACGTGAGAGGGTTCGGCAAATTAAGGAAAAAGCAATTAGAAGATTAAGGCATAATTCTAAAAGCAAAATATTAAAATCATATCTTGGATAGTAAATGATAAAACTTAAGTCATTGTTTCTTTGTTCTATAATAGGGGCTTACTTTTTTTCTTTTATGGGATGTTCAAGTACATCAAGTACTTTAAGATATAATGATAAGGATCAAACTGAAAAACCAATTTCAATTTCGATTGAAGATTCCTTAGTGGAATTAGATGAGGATATTCCTGAGTTTCAGGATCCAAGTGATTTGCCGGATGATGAATCGCAAATTGATTTGACGGAATTGTTAAAAAATCTTTCTAAGAAAAAGGATGATCCAAATAACGATGCGCCTGTTTCTACCAAGAGAGATTTAATGTTAATGGAAATAATCAGGTATTTAAATACTCCATATAAGTTTGGCGGAAATTCGTTAAACGGAATTGATTGTAGTGCGTTTACTCAAAGTGTTTATAAAAATTCATGGCTGTTAAATTTAAACCGTACTGCAAGAGATCAATTTCAACAAGGGCATGTTATCGATGATAGATCTGAACTTATATTTGGTGATCTTGTCTTTTTTAACACCAGACGTAGAGTAAAACCGGGACACGTTGGAATTTATATTGGTGATAACCTGTTTGCTCATGCTTCAACTAAATTAGGAGTAACAATATCTTCTTTAGAACACCCTTATTATAATAAAAGATATATGGGCGCTCGCAGAGTTGATGAAGAATGAAATTTAAATCTCTTGATTTGAATTTTACAAAAAAAAAGCTGTACAAATCTGAACAGCTTTTTAGATAATAATTTATAGCTTCACTTTAACTGCAGCCTGTAGTAGAGCCGCATGTCATGCACTTCAAACAAGTTCCATTTCTAACCATCGTTATGCTTTGGCATTCGGGGCAAATATCTCCTGTGTAACCATTCTCAATTGCTTGTTTGACCTTTGTTGTGATACTGTTAGCGGTATGAGTTCTTTCCTTAGTCGCTGTTGCTTTTGTACCGGATGCAAAGCTGTATTTTTCAGGATCATCTTTATCAAGTTCAACAAGGCGTTCACTTATAACTTCTTCACTCACAAATTCAGGTTCACTTAATTTTTTGACAATACCTCTTGATGCTTTAGAAGTGATTTCATCTTTATCAACGTGTGAAAGATCATTTCTACCAAGATACGTTACAGCAAGTTCTCGAAAAATATAATCGATAACAGAAGTAGCCATTTTTATTTTATCGTTGCCTGTTACAATTCCACTTGGTTCAAATCGTGTAAAGACAAATGCGTCAGTAAATTCTTCGAGTGGAACACCGTGCTGCAATCCTAATGAAATTGAAATTGCGAAACAGTTTATCAGGCTTCTAAAAGATGCGCCTTCGCGGTGCATATCGATAAATATTTCACCTAATTGTCCGTTATCATATTCACCAGTTCTGATGTAAACCGATTGACCATTTATTTTTGCTTTTTGTGTATAGCCTGATCTTCTATCCGGTAATCTTCTTCTCTTAGCTATGTAGCGGTGGATAATTTTTTCAGCAACCTTTACAATATCATTTTTGTCTTCCATTATTGCTTCGATGTCTTCATCACTCATAGTATTTAAAGGCTGAGAAAGTTTTGATCCGTCTCGGTAAAGTGCATTTGCTTTTATTCCGAGTTTCCAGCTTTGCATATAGGCATCTTTAACATCTTCAACACTTGCGTTTCCGGGAAGATTAATCGTTTTAGAAATAGCGCCGGAAATAAACGGTTGTGCAGCAGCCATCATTTTAATATGAGCAGCCGCTCGGATAAATCTTGTACCCTTTTTACCGCATTTGTTTGCGCAATCAAAAATAGAATAATGATCATGTTTTAAAAATGGAGCGCCTTCAACAGTCATTGTTCCGCAAACATAATCATTAGCAGATGAGATTTCTGTTTTTGAAAATCCGAGTTTGCTTAAAACATCAAAATCAAATGAATTTATTTCATCAGCATCAAATCCTAATGTTTTGGTTAAGAAATCAGTACCGAGTGAAAATTTGTTGAATGCAAAAGTTATATCAAAAACAGATGGAAGTGATTTATCAATTTTCGCAATTATCTCATCTGTAAACCCTTTTGCCTTTAAGGATTGAGGATTTATGTACGGACATCCATCAAATGATCCTGAGCCTTTTGCGTATCTAATAATTTCACTAATCTGATCTTTATTGTATCCTAATTTTTCCAACGCCGGTGGAATTGATTGATTGATAATTTTGAAATATCCGCCGCCGGCTAATTTCTTAAATTTAACTAAAGCGAAATCCGGTTCAACTCCGGTTGTATCGCAATCCATAACAAGTCCAATTGTTCCTGTAGGCGCGATTACAGTAACCTGAGCGTTTCTGAAGCCATACAACTCACCAAGTTCAACAGCGTTGTCAGCAGCTTCTCTGGCGGCTTTAAGCAGATCGGAAGGGCAGTATTGAGGATTTATTCCAACTGGATAAATTGTCAATCCTTCATATTCTTCATTTGGAACATTGTACGCTGCACGTCTGTGGTTTCTAAGAACTCGCAGCATATTGTATTTGTTTTCTTCGTATCGAGGAAATGGTCCCGCTTGTTTTGCAAGTTCCGCCGATGTTGCGTATGAAGTCATGTGCATAATTGAAGTAAGCGCGCCGCAAATGGCAAATCCTTCACGGCTGTCATAAGGAATTCCCTGAAGCATTAAAAGTGTACCAAGGTTTGCGTATCCCAAACCAAGCGTTCTATACTCATAACTTAATTGAGCAATTTCTTTACTTGGAAATTGTGCCATCAAAACACTTATCTCTAAAACCATTGTCCAGATTTTAGTAGCGTGTTTGTAAGCATTAATATTAAATTGATGCTTCTCCGCATCATAAAATTTTACAAGATTTAATGATGCAAGATTACAAGCAGTATCATCAAGAAACATATATTCGCTGCAAGGATTTGAAGCTTTAATTTCTCCGCCGGCAGGGCAAGTGTGCCACTCATTAATTGTTGTGTGATATTGAATTCCCGGATCTGCACAAGACCAAGCTGAGTAAGAAATTTGTTCCCATAAATCTCTTGCTTTTAAAGTTTTGCAAGCTTTAGGATTTCTTTTTTCCTTCTTTGCTTTTCTTTTTTCGATTCGCCAATAAAGATTCCAATTCCCATCGTTAAGTACTGCAGTCATAAATTCATTTGTTACACGAACGGAATTATTAGAATTTTGACCGGATACAGTTGCATAAGCTTCTGAATTCCAATCAGTATCATATATCGGGAACTCGATAGATTTAAATCCTAATTTGGCAAGATGGATAACTCGCTCAACATAATTATTTGGAATCTGAGCTTTTCGAGCTTCCAAAACGGCGTAGCTTAATTTTTTATTTAGTTTTTTATTGAACCTATCATTTTCAGGATGTTCATCATAACAAGCTTTCATAATATTGTTAAGATGAAGATTGCATAATTTTGATCCTGCAACTATCGCAGCAACTTTTTGCTCTTCAATAACTTTCCAGTTGATATACTCTTCGATATCCGGATGATCAAGATCGAGTGTTACCATTTTTGCAGCACGTCTTGTGGTTCCACCGGATTTAATTGCACCGGCAGATCTGTCTCCAATTTTTAAGAAAGACATTAAGCCGGATGATTTTCCACCGCCGCTTAATGATTCGTGAGCACCTCTAAGTTCAGAAAAATTTGATCCTGTACCTGAACCGTATTTAAACAATCTTGCTTCACGAACCCACAAATCCATTATGCCGCCTTCATTCACAAGATCATCAGTAACTGATTGAATGAAACAAGCGTGCGGCTGCGGATGTGTATATGCGTCATCGGATTTTGTTAATTCTCCGGTTTTATAATCAACGTAGAAATGTCCTTGCGAAGGTCCTGTAATTCCATAAGCCCAATTTAAACCTGTATTAAACCATTGCGGACTATTTGGAGCCGCCATTTGATTTGAGAACATATACATTAATTCATCATAAAAAGATTTAGCATCTTCTTCTGAATCAAAATAATTTGCTTTCCATCCCCAGTAAGTCCACGTACCAACTAATCGGTGAAAAACCTGTTTTGCATCAGTCTCAGAAGTGAAACGATCATTTTCAGGAAGCTCTTGTAATCGTTCAAAATCTGCAACGGAAGACTGCAGCCATTTTGGAACTCCTTTTTCATTTACTTTTTTTAGAAGTTTTGGAATGCCTGCTTTTCTAAAATACTTTTGTGCAATAATATCTGTGGCAACTTGAGACCACTGCTTTGGCACCGAAACGTTTTCCATTTTAAAAACACTTGAGCCGTCAGGATTTTTAATTTCCGAAGTTCGTTTTGTAAACTCAAAAGATGATAAAGGATCCTTTCCCTGTGCGGTAAAAAATCTGTTAATCTGCATCCAACTCTCCAGAGGGTAGATTAGTTAATAAAAAAACTAATTATATTATTTTTGGGTAGAAGTGATTCGGAAATTTTGAATGAGCATTTATAAAATCTTTGTTTGTTTATTGCATCACTCATCAGTAATTCACATCAGAAATTATTAAAAAAAACTTTAAATAAAAAAACTTGATTCAAAAGAAAAAATATTTTCTTGATCGTTAAAATTTCAAATCGAAAATGAAAATAATTTTATAAAAAAACAAATTATATTTTAAACTTCTTACTCTTGACAATCGATTAATTTTAGCATCATTAAGAATTTCTAAGTTCTCTAAAAAAAATAATTACTGTTCAAAATAAATGTATCATTTAATTTCCATTTAGTTGCTATCTTTAAAATATTTTTAATCAATATTTTGAAAGATTTAAATTGAACGGCGACAAAATAATCGAGATAAACTCATTATCAAAAAACTTTAAGGATTTACGTGCTGTAAATAATCTTAATCTTAGTGTTTTTGAAGGCGATGTATTTGGCTTTTTAGGTCCAAATGGCGCAGGTAAAAGCACTACAATACGATTGCTTCTATCTTTAATAAAACCTTCCGAAGGAAGTATAAAACTGTTTGGAAAAACTCTTGAAAAAAATCGTATTGAGATTTTAAAACGAATTGGTGCAATTGTAGAAAAACCCGATTTCTACGGTTATTTATCGGCATATAAAAATCTTGAAATACTTGGTAAGATTTCCGGAAAAGAAATTAGTAAAAATAAAATTATGGAAGTGCTTGAACTTGTTGGACTAAGTAAACGTTACAAAAGTAAAGTTAAAACATTTTCACACGGAATGAAGCAAAGATTGGGATTAGGTCAAGCTTTACTTCACGATCCTGATTTAATAATTCTTGATGAACCAACTACAGGTTTAGATCCGCAGGGAATGAAAGAAATTCGTGACCTAATTTTACATCTTAGCAAAGAAAAAAAGAAAACAATTTTTCTTTCTTCACACATTTTACACGAAGTAGAACTTGTTGCAAATCGAATGATCATTATTAACAAAGGAACAACAAAAGTTGAAGGTTTAGTTAATGATCTGTTAAATGCAAAAAAACTTAAAGTATCTTTTGAGGTAAACGATGAAGAAAAAACAAATAATCTTTTAATGCAATCCGGATGGAAAGATAAACTTGAATATAATGCAAAAACAGTTTTTATGTTTTCACTTGCAAATGATGAGATTGCGCAGCTTAATAAATATCTTGTAGAAAACGGAATTGCAGTTAGTGCTGTTGTTCCAACAAGATCGCTTGAAGATTATTTCTTAAAAATTACTGATGAGGTTGCATAATGTTAACACTTATCCAAATCGAACTTTATAAAATTTTTAAGAAGTGGAGAACTTACATTGGATTTATTGCAATCGGAGTTTTAGTTCCAATCATACACACTGCAATGGTATTTGAAGGAAAAGATACCCTAAATTTTATGACACGAAACCTGCAGCAATCATTTTTTTTCGTGGGTAATTTGTTAAATGGATATTTAGTTTCTTATCTGATATTGACAAGTCTTGCAATACACATTCCATTTTTGGTTGCATTAGTTGCAGGAGATTTACTTGCCGGGGAAGCAACTGCCGGAACATATAGAATGTTAATTACACGCCCAATTTCCAGAACTCAAATAATTACATCAAAATTTTTTGCGGGTATTATTTATACAAATCTACTAATTCTCTGGCTTGCCGTAATGAGTCTTGTTGTTGGTTTGATAATTTTTGGATCGGGAGAACTATTGGTTATCAGTAATCAAACGGTAATTATTTTTGAAAAGAGTGATGTGCTCTGGCGATTTTTATTTGCTTATGGTTTTGCTGCGCTTGGAATGTCCGTTGTTGCAAGTCTTGCTTTTCTGTTTTCATCGTTGGTGGAAAACTCAATTGGACCAATTGTTGGAACAATGGCTGTGATAATTGTATTCATAATTCTTTCTGCGATTAACATAGATTTTTTTCAAACGATTAAACCATATTTGTTTACAAATTATATTCTTTCCTGGAGATTATTTTTTGATGATCCTGTTGATTTTGCAGAGTTGACCAAAGCAACATTGGTATTAGTTGGGCACATTGTTTTTTTCTTTTCTCTAACGCTGTTCCTATTCAAACGTAAAGATATTTTAACTTAATACGAGGTTATGATGAAATTAATAATAAGTTTAATTGTAATACTATTTCAATTTGGATTTTCGCAATCAACAAATCCAGATGATATTTTAGATGCAGTTGTTGCAAACTTTAACAAAGTAAGTGATTATCAAGTTGATGTAAACATTAAGGTTGATGTTGAGTTTTTAAAAGTTCCGGAAACAAAAGCTAAAATTTATTTCAAACAGCCTGATAAAGTTCATTTGGAAGCAGAAGGATTTGCGATGCTGCCAAAAAACGGAATGGAGTTTTCGCCATCATCACTAATCAATAAAGAGCACACAGCTATTTACGAAAGAGATATTGATCTAAATGGATTTAAAACTTCTATTGTAAAAGTTATTCCGTTAGGAGATCAGGGTGATGTAATTTTAACTACTCTTTGGGTTGATCAAAAAGCTAATTTGATTAGAAAGGTTGAATCTACGACAAAAACAAACGGAACTTTTACAATTGATTTTACTTATAGTGATAAATTAAAATATCCGTTACCTGAAAAAATTGTTTTTGCTTTTAATGTTGACAAAATGAAAATACCTGCTACAATTTCCGGCGATACATCATCACCAAATACAGAAAAGAAAAACAAACATAAACCTTCTGATTCAAGAACTAAGGGAATGGTTGTTGTTAATTACTCAAACTACATTGTAAATAAAGGAATAATGGACTCGATTTTTGAAAAGAAGAATGATAAGTAAATCTTAAAAACTTAGCGGCGGTTTTGGTCTTTTCTAAGGAGGGCATCAACTATCTTCAATCACTAAGGGATTTTATTACCGCCGCTAAACCTAACTATTTCTAATCCAAACATAGTGTTTAGATAAAAAAATTAAAGTCATTTAATAGTAGCGTAAAAATTTTGGGACGATAAATTGGGTAATTATTTAATCTCTATTTCTACAATTTTTGTTTCATCATTTAATATAAACTTTGCATCTTCCCAGCTTGGCGGTCCAAACATTCCACGTGCATTGTTGGAAAATCCATAATCTTCAATCGGAATTCCGAGAATGTTTGTATTCAAATCATCATTTGCATCTTCATCATGAAAAGCTTTTATTGCGTATTCACCAATAGGTAAATCATCAAACTCAATTATAGCATTATTTTTATTGATTGGAACTGATTTGCCAATAAACGGCTCTTTGTGATTTTTATAATTCTCATCGGAATTACATAAAGCAATCTTTACATTTCCGTTGTTAGAATTCATTCCATTAAATTTTACAATCAATGTTCCTTTCTTCTTAGGTCCATCGGAAGGATAGAGATTGATAAAGATTCCTATTACAAAAACTAATATTAAATAAAAAAAGCGCTTCACTAATAATCCTAAAATTGTTACTCGTATTTCTTAAAAATAACTGATGTGTTATGTCCACCAAACCCAAAAGCATTGCTTAATGCGTAATTAACTTTTCTATCCTGTGGTTTATTGAAAGTATAATTCAAATCACACTCAGGATCAGGATTTGCAAAGTTAATAGTTGGCGGTATTCTATCGTTTACAACTGCAAGGATTGAAGCAATTGCTTCAACTGCTCCTGCAGCACCTAATAAATGTCCTGTCATACTTTTTGTTGATGAAACATTCAACTTATACGCACTATCACCAAACACTTTTTTGATAGCTTTAGTTTCACCAATATCGCCGAGCGGAGTGGAAGTTCCGTGCATATTAACGTAATCAATATCCTCAGGTTTGATTTCTGCTTGTTCAATCGCCATTTTCATAGATAGAATTGCGCCGGTTCCTTCAGGATGCGGTGCGGTAATGTGATGAGCATCCGCGGATAAACCTGCACCGATAATTTCACAATAAATTTTTGCACCGCGTGCTTTTGCGTGCTCAAGTTCTTCAAGAATCAAAGCTCCGCCGCCTTCGCCCATTACAAAACCATCACGAGTTGCATCGAACGGACGGCTTGCAGTTTCCGGGGAATCATTTCTTGTTGATAAGGCTCTGTTGGCATTAAATCCGCCCATTCCAAGTTCACTGATTGAAGCCTCACTTCCTCCGGTAACCATAACATCCGTCATCCCAATTTTTATAAGCAAGTAACTATCAATCATATTATTGTTGCCTGTGGCGCAGGCAGAAACAGTACAATAATTTGGACCACGAAAACCGTATTGCATTGAAATATGTCCAGCCGCGATATCAGGAATAAGCATTGGAATAAAGAACGGAGAAATTCTGCCGGGACCTTGTTCGCGATTTGTAACTGCTTGATCATAAAAAGTTTGGATGCCGCCAATGCCGCTGCCAAAAATTACACCAATTTTATTTTTTTCTTCTTCGGATAAAGTTTCAGGTTTAAGATTTGAATCTTCAATAGCCTGTCTTGCTGAAACAATAGCATATTGTGCAAAAGGGTCTAATCTGCGAGCAGATTTTTTATCAAGAAAATTTAATATATCAAAACCTTTAAGTTCACAGGCAAATTTTGTATCAACTCTTGATGTATCAAATTGCTTAATCATAGCTGCGCCGCTTTTTGATTCCATCATTCCGTTCCAGAATTCATCCACAGTTAATCCAATTGGAGTTAAAGCACCCATACCTGTTACAACTACTCTTCTGTTTTTGATAGACATTTAGATCCTCGTTAAAGATGAAAAATTATTTTTCTTATTGATAATTTTGACGCGTAAAAATAATGAAATTTAGATAAAAGATTTAATGAATATTGATAAGCCAAATTGATTGAAATAACAATAATTATTTGTTTAAATGCTCTTTTTTGAAATATAAAACTCTGAAGGTTTTTTAAAACTTCTCTGCAGTTAATCTAAAAAGCTTCCAATCGTTCAAAGGAACAGCGCCGATTTTTTTGTAAAAATCTATTGCCGATTCATTCCAATCCAAAACAGACCATTCTACTCTGCCGTAATTTCTTTCTTTTGCGATTGATATGATTTTATTCAATAATTTTTTGCCGATTCCTTTGCTGCGCATTTCTGGTTTTACATAAAGGTCTTCTAAATAAATTCCCGGTTTACCAAGGAATGTAGAAAAGTTTTTAAAGAATAATGCCTGCCCAACAATTTGTCCATCAAACTCTGCAATAAGAATTTCAACAAATTTATCATCACCAAAAAGTGTTTGCTTTAATTCAGCCTCATCGGTTTTTAATTGATGAGATAATTTTTCAAACTCGGCTAATTCTTTAATTAATGAAAAGATTGCTGGAACATCCTTTTCAGTTGCAAAACGGATTAAAAGTTGATTGCTCATAAATTTAGTTTGTTAGGAATGGAAGATTATCTTTTAAAATATCCTTTATTTTTTCAAAAGGAATTTCTGCAATGATTTCTCCCATCGCGTAAGGTCCAATTTCGTAAGGATCAAACTGAAGGACTAAAGCGGTTGGCGTAATGTAAAAATCCTGATCATCTTCAATCACAATTTCATCTTCAAATAAACCGGCTTCCATTAAAGTGCTTGCTTGATAAGCTTCCAATATTGCCTGTTCGCATTCATCCATTAAAATATCAAACGAATCAGATTTAATAATATCCTTTAAAGTTAGATTTTTACCATCAGACATTCTGATATTATATCCAAGTGCAAAATAATTTCCGTGTGCGCCGCCGGTAAATTGATAATGATTTAATACTATGCTTACAAATTTTTCGGAGTTGTATTCTAATTGAAATCCGGTTTCAAAAGAGTACTGCATATCATAATTCATATCTTCATAATTGGATGAATCAGATTGTATCTCATCATACCAGGCTATGGACTGCTTAAATTCTTCCTCCAAAAAATTGTTTACTTTTTGTTCAATGGAACTATTTTTCGATCCAGTGATTTGAGGATAATCTATACTAATAAAAATGGAACTATCTGCTGTACTGTTATTATAATTTAAAATTTTAATTTCAAGTGTATCTGCAGAAGGATAATATGGATTTAAAGCCAACAAGTTCTTTGAAAGCAATAAAAACACAAATACTACAAATAATTTTTTCATTTTTTACCTTTCGAATCAGTAAAGATTACGAGTTTTTGATTTTTCTATCAAGTAAATATTTTTCTAAGTACAATACTCCGGATGCAAAAATATATCCAAAAGCTAAACCAATAGCAGCTCCGCCTAAAATATCCGATGGATAATGCAATCCCAAATAGACCCTTGAAATTGCAATTAGAGAGGCGGTGATAAACAAAATCCATTTTAACTTGGGAAATAATCTGTAAAAAAATATTGCAACGGCAAAATTGTTAAGTGCATGATTGGATGGAAAGGAAAATGAGCCTGTACAGCCAAGCGGAGTAAGCACGTCTGTAAGCGCATTGCATGGGCGCAACCTTGCAAAAAATTCCTTCATAATTCTGTGACCTGTTTGATCTGTAACCACAATAAGCAAAATAACTCCTAAAACCGCAAGTTTACCTTTTGTACCGCCTTTAACAAAACTTATCCCCAATAAAACTACATAAGTAATGTACCAGTTATTAACATTTGTTATGATAGAAAAAAACCTATCTAAAAATGGCGTGGAAATTGTATGATTAAACAGATAAAAAACAGATAAATCAATTGAATATAAAAAATCCATAGCTGCATGTCGTTAAAAAATGTTACTGCTAAGATAGAAATGATAAGTCAATTTATCATAAAAAATATGTAGATTTATTATAGACTTTAAGAGCAAAAAATGAAAGACAACAAATCTATTATTGGATTTATTTTTAATCCTAAGATTCCGTTTTTGAAAGAGAGGTATGATCGCATTAAAGAGGAAACAGGTAAATATTTAGTTACGCCGCTTAAGGTAATTGCATTGATGGTTGCCATTTCCGGTATCTTTGCAATGATTTTTGAAGTGCGCCACCATGCCGAATACTCTTTTGATATTTATTTAGTAAGACTTTCTGCAACACTTGTTGCATTTATAATTTTAGTTTTTCTTACTTCAAAAAATGCTACAAAATATACTATTCCGCTCGTACACATTTTATTACTATCAATCATCGGCTCATCTGCAATAATGATTTTGCTGATACCAAACTCTCTGATTGTTAATTCTCAGATAGTTGGTTTGATGATTTTTACATCCGCAATGTTTCTTAATTGGGAAATTAAAAATCAGATACTTGTAGCAATTTATTATAACATAGTTTTTGCTGTTGCCATTCTTTTTAATGATCAGAAAATATATTTCTTACCGAATATGTTTGAATCGTTGATATTCGTTCTCTTTCTAAGTTTGCTTTCCGTAGTTGGCAGTGCAATAAATTTTAGAATGAGATTGCAAGTAGCACAAAACGCATTACGAGTTGAACAATCAGAAAGAAAATTCAGAGCGATTTTTAATAATTCATCCGATGGGATTTTCCAATCAACATTAGAGGGGGATTTTTTAACGGCTAATGATTCTTTAGTAAGAATGTTTGGACACGAAAATCTTGACGAGCTTATAATTACAAGAGTGTCTGATTATTATAAAAATAAATCCGACAGAGAAAGATTATTATACGAAGTTAAGAAACATGGCTCGGTAGAAAATTTTATCACAACACTTGTTGATAAACATAAAGATGATATTACAGTAAAAATGAATGTGCGTTTTGTTACCGATGAAGAAACAGATAGAAAATTTCTTGAAGGTACAATTCGCGATGTTTCAGTTGAAGTTAAAGCACAGAAATTACGTGAACAGGCTGAACTTGAACTAAAAGCCGAAAAAGAAAAATCCGATGCACTTGCAAAAGAAGCAATGAAGTTAAGCACTGCCAAAAGCAGGTTCTTAGCCAATATGAGCCACGAAATTCGTACTCCAATGAACGGTATAATTGGATTTTTATCTCTAATTGAAAATGAATCGTATAAAAATCAAGATGAGCTAAAGCAATTTATACGCAGTGCAAAAGTTTCTGCCGAATCATTGCTCGATACAATAAACGCCGTACTTGATTTATCAAAAATTGAAGCTGGAAAAATTGAACTTGAATATCTGAACTTTAATCTTAAAAAAGTTGTAACACAGGCTGTTTCGATTGTAAGTCCAAAGGCAAAAGAAAACACGTTAAACATTACATACGAATTACCGGAAGATAATAACCTAAATTTTATTGGCGATCCTACAAGAATCAGACAAATCTTTCTTAATCTTTTAAGCAACGCAGTTAAGTTTACTAAAGAAGGTGAAATAAAAATTGCAGTTAAAACTAATCCATTGGAAAAGGGAAGAGTAAGAATCAGCACTTCCATATTTGATTCAGGAATTGGTATCCCTGCCGATAAAATTAAAGAATTGTTTAAACCGTTTTCACAAATTACCGGAATTGAAGGAAACAGTTTGGGCGGCACAGGCTTGGGATTAGTTATCTGTAAAGAGTTTACAAGTTTGATGGAAGGCGATATTTCAGTTGATAGCGTTGTGGGAGAAGGCAGCAGATTTGATTTTAGTATTGTTGTTCAGCAGCAGGATGTTGATAATTCTCAAACACAAAAAGAAGAAGCGAAAAATGCGCAGGATGAAATTGATGAAATACAATTTACTGATGCCGATATAAAACTTCATATCGATAAAAGAAAAGGTTTTAAAATTTTACTTGCTGAAGATAATCTGATAAATCAAAAAGTTGCTATAAGAACACTTAACTCTGCCGGATATGAGGTTGATGCAGTAATGAACGGTGAACAGGCTGTTCGTGCGCATACACAAAATAAATACGATTTGATTTTGATGGATGTTCAAATGCCCGATGTTGATGGATTTGCGGCAACAAAAATGATTAGAGCATTGAAAGAACCCAAAAATAAAATTCCAATTATTGCAATTACGGCACATGCACTTATCGGCGATCGTGAAAAATGTATTGAAGCCGGTATGGATGAATATGTTGCAAAGCCAATGGTTGCAAGAGAAATCATTCGATTGATTGATCACTTTTTAAAAGTTAATTACACAGAAAATATAAAAGTTAAAGATGATGTTTATGATTTACGTCTGTTTGATTTTGAAAGATTAAAACAAATTAGTCTTGGTGATCAAGCTTTTGAAAAAGATTTATTAACAGATTATTTAGTGGATGCTGAACACAAACTTCAATTACTTCGCGATCTTCATTCATCGAGCGAAGTAAAAAAAATTATGGATCTGGCACACACACTAAAAGGATCAAGCTATTCTGTTGGTGCAAAGTTAGTTGGCGATGAATCACTTGGAATTGAAATATCCGCAAGAAATAATGACCTTGGGAATGTTGGAGAAAGATTACCAAAACTTTCTAAATCGATAAAAGAAACGCGCGAAGTGCTTAGGAATAAGATTGCTTAGATAAATTTATAGGCAATATTTTCAACCCAATGTCATTTGAGAGAAGAGGAAGAATGAATGTAATAATAGAATATTATTGCCACACATAAACAGGCTCTGTGTGACAATAATATTTTTTGAATTCAAACGCTTTAATTAAAATCCTTCAAAACTTTTCTAATTATTCCGAGTGCAAAATCAATTTCATCTTTTGTAATTACTAATGGTGGTGCAAATCTTATAATATCACCATGAGTTGGTTTTGCAAGCATTCCATTTTCTTTTAGTGCAACGCAAACATCCAATGCGGTTTTTCCACTCTTTGAAGGTTTGATTATAATTGCATTTAATAATCCTTTTCCACGAACTAAAGTAAGATGCTCAAACTCATTAACCATCTTATTAACTTCTAATCTGAAGTAAGCACCCATCGAGAAAGCATTTTCTGCAAGTTTTTCTTCAACCAAAACTTCTAATGCTACCATTGCAACTTTACATGCAAGTGGATTTCCGCCGAATGTAGAGCCGTGCTGCCCCGGTTTTATTGTAAGCATAATTTCATCGTTTGCTAATGCTGCTGATACAGGTAGTACTCCGCCTGATAATGCTTTACCAAGAATTAGAATATCCGGTTTTACACCTTCATAATCTGATGCGAGCATTTTACCTGTTCGTGCTAATCCGGTTTGAACTTCATCGCAGATAAGTAGAACATTTTTAGATTTACAAAGTTCGTGTACCTTTTTTAGATAGCCGTCATCAGGAACAAAAACACCTGCTTCACCTTGAATTGGTTCAACTAAAAATGCTGCAACATTTGGATCTTCTAAAGCTTTTTCTAACGCAGCAATGTTGTTGTAAGGAATTTTTTCAAATCCCGGAACAAATGGTCCAAATCCATCATAACAATCAGGATCAGTAGAAGCTGAAACAGCCATCATTGTTCTGCCGTGAAAGTTTTCATTAGCTACAATAATTTTTGCTTCGTACTTTTTAATTCCCTTAACATCATAAGCCCATTTACGTGCAAGCTTAACTGCAGTTTCAACACCTTCAACACCTGTGTTCATTGGTAAAACTTTATCATAGCCAAAAAGTTCTGTTACAAACTTTTCATACTCGCCAAGCACATTATTATAAAATGCACGAGAGGTTAAAGTTAAAGTTTGTGCCTGCTCAATAAGTGTGTTTATAATTTTTGGGTGACAATGTCCTTGATTAACTGCGGAATAAGCGGAAAGGAAATCGAGATACTTTTTACCTTCAACGTCCCAAACCCAAACGCCTTTACCTTTTGCAATTACAACTTCAAGCGGATGATAATTATGAGCGCCGTATTTGTGCTCTAAATCTATAAAATATTTTGAGTTCATAAGTTTTCCATTTCGTTAAAATGATTAAAAATACGCTCTGAAAAATTAGCCCTTATACGCTGAATAACCAAACCACTTTTTACCGCAAATTGATTGACTTTAAAGGAATTATTTCGTTCGTTTGAAGTGACCTATTTATTAATTTTTCATTAAGGGGCTTTTATGAAAAAGTTAGTTTTATTTATTGCAATACTTTTTGCATTGTCAACATCAACAAATTCCCAATGGTATACGATAACTACACCTTACAATCATAATTTTAATGCCGTTTATTTTGTAGATAAAAATACTGGATGGATATGTGCAGATAGCGGACTGATTTTACATACCACTAATCGGGGTACAGATTGGAATTTGCAAGAAAGTGGAACTAATAAAAAACTTTTGGACATAAAATTTGTGTCCTCAAAAATTGGTTGGGCAATAGGTTTATCAGGTTTAATCTTATACACTGATAATGCAGGAGTCTCTTGGAATGTTCAAGAAAGTGGGATTATAAATACACTTTATTCAATTAGTTCTATTGATAGTCAATATTGCTGGATTTCTGGAAATCAAGGAATAATACTTCATACTTACAATGGTGGTGCAATATGGTCGATGCAAAATTTTCATGTAAGCTTAAATTTAACATCTATTTATTTTATAGATCAAAATAAGGGATGGATAGGTGGGTATAGCTATGACTCAGTTTTTGGAGCGATGGCTGGAATTTGGCGAACTGAAAATTCTGGAATTACCTGGGAATTACAATTGATGAGGGGAGGTGTTATAAACGAAATCTCATTTATAAACGAAAATAATGGATGGGTATCAGGTCTTGGAGATTATATTTTACTCACAGATGATGCTGGAATTAATTGGAGTAATAAACCAATACCTGAAACTATTTGTAC
>JAGOXU010000229.1 GCA_018059515.1 Ignavibacterium sp. | reverse complement strand
GCAGGGTTCTATGGCGACAATAATAATTACTACTGCATCTTTTATCTCTTTATTTGCTGATGATTGTTGGTGGGCTATTATCTACACATTAAATATTAGAACGTCTATTATAATTTTACGATAATTTGTTCTGATGACTAATAATATTCCGTTCCATCTGAACTTTTAACGATGCTCTGTTGAGGACTTTCTTTTGATGACTAAATGTTGTTAGAGAAAATATTTTTACAAGCGATGTAATGCTGCAGAATATATCAATTTCAATTCAAAAAATATTTTGAAATGATTTTTGATATTTGGTAAGAATCATTTGCTTTAAAAGCATTAATTTATAATTTTGAGCCATCAAATTTAGAAATAATTAGTAACTATCAATTAGGGAAAACCTACTTTTTTTCCCTGTGTAATCCGCGAAATTTAATCGAAATAATAATTTAAAAGCCTGCGGGAAAAAAAATCCTGTTAGCGATATTTTTTTAATTTTTGCCCTAAACCTTAAAAGGGATGTTGATGAAAAAATCTTTTCTGGATTATATTTTTAGAAACAGATTGCCTGTTATACTGTTTGTTGTTTCTGTATCGTTTGTACTTACATACTACGCATCAAGAGCTGAACGTGATGGAGTTGGTTATTCTCCGGATCAGCCAATTGCATATTCGCATAAACTTCATGCAGGCGATATGAAAATTGATTGTAAGTACTGCCACGTTGCAGTAGAAAAATCTAGGCATGCAATGGTTCCTACAGTTGCAACTTGTATGAATTGCCACACAGTTGCACGTAAAGACAAACCTGAAATAATCAAGCTCACAGAGTATTACCGTGATAATAAACCTTTGCGCTGGAAACGAATCCATAAAGTTCCTGATTATGCATATTTTAATCACTCCGTTCACGTAGTCAAGGGAATTGATTGTACAGCCTGCCATGGTGAAATTACTCAGATGGAAAAAGTTGGACAGATGAACTCGTTTACTATGGGAAGCTGTTTGAACTGCCACAGGAATGCTCATGATAAACTACCCGAATTAAGAGATAAAATTAAACCCGGACCGGAATATTGTTCGGCTTGTCATAGATAATAAAATTTTCAAAATCAATAAAGTAAAATTGGTATGAACAGAAAAAAATTTTTTACATCAATCTCTTTAGGCGCTGTTGGATTTGCAATCTACAATTCATTTCCGATGAAATACATTTCTAAATCATCCGGTATTTTTAAAAATAAAGTTGAAGTGAAAATAAATCCTCTTGCAGTTAGCAGAAAAAAAGCAGGTGAAAAGAATGTCTGAGTTTAAAGCTGATCAAACAAACACACCACAAAATCAAAATCCAGATCCAAATTACTGGAGAAGTTTTGAAGCATTGTACAACGATCCCGAAGTAATTGAAGCTAAAGGTCACGAATTTAAAGAAGGCGTTACCGATGATTTTTCTACGACTGGAATGTCAAATCTTTCCAGAAGAAAATTTCTGGCTTTGCTTGGCGCTTCCGCAGCTTTGGCTGGAACGGCATGTACGGATTATCGTGATAAAGGTGAGATTGTTCCATACAATAATAAACCTGAAGAAATAACAATTGGCAAACCAAATTATTATGCTTCAACTTGTACTGCTTGCACAAACTCTTGCGGCATTTTAATTAAAACTCGCGAAGGCAGACCGATAAAGGTTGATGGAAATCCTGATCATCCTGTAAGCAAAGGTAAGATTTGTGCAAAAGGGCAGGCAAGTATTTTAAATCTTTATGATCCTGAGAGATTAAAAAATCCATTAAAACAAGTTGATGGAAATTTTAATTCAGTTAGCTGGAAGGATGCTGATACCGATATTATGGCATCATTGTCGTTTATCGGAAGTAAAGAAATTGCATTTGTAACGCACACAATTACATCGCCCACAACTTTAAAAACGATTGAAGATTTTAAAGTAAAATATCCAACAACAAAAATTTATTCTTATGAATTATTTAATAATTCTGTAAAGAATTCTGCTTGGAACAAAACGCATGGTTCTGCTAATTATCCGTTATTAAAATGGAATGAAGCAAAAGTTATTTTATCCCTTGAATCAGATTTTCTTGGAACAGAAGGCAACAAGGTTGAAACTGCAAGATTGTTTGCTGAAGGAAGAGATGTTGATACAAAATCATTCAACAGACTTTATTGTGTTGATAGCAGTTTAACAATTACAGGAATAAACGCTGATTACAGATTGCGATTACGACCTGAAGCACAGTATGAATTTGTAATGAGTTTAATGAATGAACTTAGCAGTAAAAATGCTTTAAAGTTTGCAGTAAACACTTCAGGTTTTTCATTAAAATCATTTGCTGCAAAATACAATCTTAAAAATGAAGTGTTAAATCATTTAGTTTCTGATTTAGTAATGAACAGAGGTAAAGCAATTATAGATGCTGGAAACTCACTACCGGAAAATGTTCACGTTGCAGTTAATTTATTGAATGAAGCACTTGGCAATTCCGATATGTTTAGAAGTGACTCAGCAGTAAACACTTTAGTTAATTACTCATCTATTCAAGATTTAGAATCACTTACACAAAAAATGAAATCCGGGAATATAGGAGTTGTAGTTCATTTGGATTGCGATCCTGTTTACCACTTTGCAAATGATCTTGGTTACAAAGATGCATTAAGTAAGGTTGGATTAGTTGTAAGTCTATCTGAAAGAGAAAATGAAACAACACATCTCAGTAATATTGTTCTGCCAATAAATCACAACTTTGAAAGCTGGGGTGATGCTAAAACGCGTACTGGAGTTATTTCATTACAACAGCCTGTTATCGCACCAATAAATGAAACGAGACAGAAGGAAGCAATCCTATTAAATTGGTTAAGTGGCAGTGCAGATAATTATTCCGAAAAACTTTACCACGATTATCTGATGAAGAATTGGGAAGAAACAATCTATCCAAAATTGAACTCCAAAATAGATTTTAAACGATTCTGGCTCGGCGCTTTACACGATGGAATTATTTTCACTAATGAAAATGTTTCATCATCAACATTAAATGCAAATGCCGTAGGATTATTAAGCGGCAGTGTAGATTCTGCAAAAGGCTATACAATTGTTATCAAAGAAAATTATGCTATTGCAGATGGAAGATTTGCTCACAATGGCTGGCTGCAGGAGTTACCTCATCCGGTTTCTAAAATTGCCTGGGATAATTACGCAGCGGTTTCAGAAAAAACTTGTAAAGATTTAGGTTTAAGAAATGATGATTTAGTTGAAATTGCAATCGGTGATCGTAAACTTTTACTTCCGGTATTTATGCAGGCGGGTTCGGCTGATAACGTTATAACAGTGGAATCAGGATACGGAAAAACTTATTCAGGCACTGTTGCAAACAATGTTGGATTTAACGTAAATAATTTATTATCAAAGTCATCAAATTTTTCTAACTGGATTTATACCGGTGCTTCAATTAAAAAAACTGGTGATACTTATGAATTAGCCTCATCACAAGAGCACCATGCCTTTGATGATCCAAAAGTTCAGGATTTACATAAATCACGACATATTATTCAGGAAGCTACATTTGCAGGCTATATTAAGAACCCTCACATCATTAAAGAAAAACATCATGGTGAGTTAATTAGTGTTTCCGATCCTCATCCCTACCCGGGATTAAAATGGGGAATGTCTATCGATCTAAATAAGTGTACAGGCTGTGGTGATTGTGTTATTGCTTGTAATGTGGAAAATAATATTCCTGTTGTTGGTAAAGATCAGGTTTTAATGAGCAGGGAAATGCAGTGGCTAAGAATAGACAGATATTATTCCGGTACTCCTGATCAACCAAGTGTAAGTATTCAGCCAATGCTTTGCCAACACTGCGATCAAGCGCCTTGCGAAACCGTTTGCCCCGTTGTTGCAACAAATCATAGCCCCGATGGATTGAATCAAATGGTTTATAACCGCTGTGTGGGTACCAGATATTGCTCCAATAACTGTCCTTATAAAGTTAGAAGATTTAATTTCTTTAACTTCAGAGATCATTTTAGAGACAGTTATCAAGATAGCCCAATAATTGCATTGATGCACAATCCTGAAGTTACCGTTCGTTCACGCGGTGTGATGGAAAAATGTACATTCTGCGTTCAACGGATTTCAGAGGCAAGAGCGGATGCTACACGCGACACCAGAACTCTTAAAGGAAGTGATGTTACAACTGCCTGTCAGGATTCTTGCGGATCAAACGCAATACATTTTGGCGATATCAATGATAAAGTATCAGAATTTTATAAATATAGAAATCACGAGCTTGGCTATTATGTTTTGGAAGAACTAAACATCAAACCCAATGTTACATATATAGCTAAACTTAGAAACATCCACTCGGAGGAAGCATAGTGAATATCGATTACTCCCTTGAAGCTCCCGTTGTATCAGGTAGGTTAACACCTGCTCAAATTGAAGAGCTTGTTTCCAAACCCATGGGTACAAAGCCAGATAAAAAATTTTTTATCGCAATTTCAATTTCTTTAACATTCTTATTAATTGGTGCAGTTTTACTCGGCTATACCTTTTACTATGGTATAGGAGTTTGGGGTAATAATCAGCCTGTTGGATGGGGATTTGGAATTGTGAATTTTGTTTTTTGGGTTGGTATTGGTCACGCAGGAACTTTGATTTCGGCAATACTATTTTTATTAAGACAGAAATGGCGTACCGGTATTGCAAGGTTTGCGGAAGCGATGACTATTTTTGCTGTAATGTGTGCCGGTATTTTTCCAATTATCCACACAGGTCGCCCGTGGTTAGCTGGATATTTAATACCTTATCCTAATCAGCATGGTCTTTGGGTAAACTTTATATCACCACTTGTTTGGGATGTTTTTGCGGTCTCAACTTATTTTACAGTTTCGTTTGTTTTTTGGTATGTTGGATTGATACCTGATTTTGCCACAATGAGAGATAGAACTGTATCAAAATTTAGAAAAACTATTTACTCAATATTTTCTCTCGGCTGGAGACATTCAAACAGACACTGGACGCATTACGAAAAATCATATATTTTACTTGCCGGATTTGCAACACCGTTACTGTTATCAGTTCATACAATTGTAAGTTTTGATTTTGCAGTTTCAATTTTACCCGGCTGGCATACAACAATTTTTCCACCCTACTTTGTAGCCGGTGCTATATTTTCTGGATTCGCGATGG
>JAGOXU010000230.1 GCA_018059515.1 Ignavibacterium sp. | reverse complement strand
GTTATAATATTGTTGGTGCCTGGTACAGACCGTCCTGGAATGATTGCGGTCGATACAAATTATTGCTTGCAAAGGGAGAACAAAACAGTAGTGGAAGACCAGAATTTATTATCCTTTTATCTGGTGTTAATGACTCCATAATTGAATACGATTTTTATCCATTGCTGCGCAAACCTGAAATTATTTGCCCTTACAATGTTGAGGAGTATTGGGTTGAATGAATACTAATACAAGAGAAAAAGTAATGAGTATTAGGTTCTCCCAGCCTCTCCCCTAGTCCCTCTCCTTTTTTAAGGAGAGGGAAACAGGGTGTGGTTGCATTTTATGTAATTATTTTTCTCCATATCCGTTTTTCCCTTCATCAAACACTCTAATAAAAAGTCAAAATAAAATTTCAATTTTAGATTTCCTTTTGCAGAATAAATAATTCAATTCAAAAATTTGTTGCTTGGCATTTTGCTTATTCTTATTTAGATTAGATATAAATAGTTAAATTATTTATTACATTTGAGGGTTCTTATGAAAATTAGACTAATACAATTAGCACTTGCAGTTCTTATAATCTTAACTTTTACTAATCAGGGTTTAGCAGATAGAAAATACTTTGCCCGCTCTTATATGGCAAATACTCTGCCTCAAAGAGCAATGGAACTTGAAATTTGGAATACAATGCGCATCGGTAAAACAGATGGATACTATTACAGAATGCAGCCGCGCTTTGAGATTGAATATGGTGCAACAGACAGATTAACAACTTCTTTATATATGAATTTTGATCAGAGAACAGCATCAGAAAACAGCTACAGCTCTAAGCCTTTAGAATTTACATCTTCATCTCTTGAGTTAAGATATAGATTAACTAATCCGGGTGATTTATTTGTTGATCCGGCACTTTACTTTGAGTTTTCATACGGCGGTGCTGAACTTGAATATGAACCTAAGATAATTCTTTCAAAAAGAATTGGCGATGTTGTTACTGCAGTAAATTTTAATGCTGAGATTGAAAGGAAAGTAATTGATTCTGAACACGAATCTAAATTTGAATTAACAGCAGGTGTGGCTTATGATTTATCAAATAATATAGCTGTTGGATTGGAATTTAGAAATCATAGAAACTACAAAGACATTTATGAAAAAGAAGAAAATCAGGCAACATTTATTGGTCCTACATTTAATATACAAACCGAAGAGCTTTACTTTACAATAAACTTTTTAAAACAAATCGGTGGTGCACCATCAACAAAAAACAGTCTTGATCTTGATGGACACGAAGATTTTGAGATCAGAACAATTTTGGGAATAAATTTATAATGAAGTTAGTTACTAAGTTTTCTTTAGTTGCTTTGATAATGTATTTGCTTACTGCATGCGGTGTTTCAAATAATAATAATAATAATACAAACAGTACAACAAAATTTCCTGAAGGAAGAAATTTATACGTTTCAAAATGCACAGCCTGTCATAGGGCTTATGAACCAGAACTTCATACCACTTTAGAGTGGAAAGTAATTTTGGATGAAATGGGAATCAAAGCCAAGCTAACAAGTGAAGAAAAAGGAACTATTCTAAATTATCTTTCAGAAAGAAATTAAAACCTGACCTGTGTCCTCTCCTTTGGGAGAACCGGCGCACCGGATACTTATTAATAATTTGAAGTGTTATAAAAGATGATCTGTTTAAAGAGCCAACTGCCGGAATCGAACCGGCGACCTACTCATTACGAATGAGTTGCTCTACCAGCTGAGCTAAGTTGGCTTATACTTTCAATTATGCTTTAACAAAGAAAGGCGAAGACATAACTCTTCGCCTCTTAATCTAAGCTAAAGATCAGTAACTATCTTGCTCTCTTTTTATGTCTGTTCTTACGTAATCTTTTTTTTCTTTTGTGTGTTGACATTTTATGGCGTTTTCTTTTTTTACCACAAGGCATCGGCTTATTCTCCTTTAAGAAATTTACTAATGATTATTCAATAACTGTTCTGCTTTTTTTCCAATTTCACTTGTTGGATCTAACTCAACGGCTTTTTTAAGCCACTCTTTTGATTTTTCTAAATTACCTGCTGAAAGATTTACAACTCCAAGATTTAACAGCGCTATCTGATGATTTGGCTCATACTTTAAAGCTGTTTCCATTTCAGTTATCGCTGTCGGAAAATCTTTCAGGTTAAAATAACAAACTCCCATATCAATTCTTGCATCTGCATCTTTGGGATTTTTATCTAAATATGTTTTATAGTTTTGTATCGCTGCTTCGTATAAACCGGAATCATTTTTCAAGTGCGCTAATTCAAGTAAGCTTTTATAATCTTTAGGATTAGTTTTAATCTTTGCTTCAAGATCATTTATCATCTGCATATTGTTTAGATTAACACCGGATGAAACATTGCCTTGCTGCTGATTTTGGTTTACAGGTGCATTTGTTACAGGTGCTGAATCAAACATTCCTGAAGTTAAAAGGATAATTGCAACAAACGCGATTCCTCCAACTAAAATTCCATATATAACTTTTGGATTTAATGTTTTCTCCCCATCAGCAACTGAAACCGTTTTATCTGAACTTTTTACGTTAGAATTTTTTGAACCGGAAATTTTGGTTCCACATTCCGGACAGAACTTATATTCTTTCTCAAACTTATATCCACATTGACTACAGAACTTAGACATCAACTACAAACCTTTCTGCTTCTCGCTCATGCCGGCATTTACAATATCTTTAAACTCTTTAGAAAACTTAAACGTGGGAACATAATGCTCATCCACAAAAACTTTTTCTCCGGTTTTAGGATTACGTGCATTACGCGCATTTTTCTTTTTCACTTTATAACTGCCAAAACCACGTATCTCAATTCCGTTTCCATCTTTAAGAGCTTCAATAACGGTGGAAAAAAATCCTTCAATAATCGCTTCCGTTTCAAGCTTTGTAAGTCCGGTGCCGGCGGCAACTTTATCTACAATATCAGCCTTCGTCATGTAAAACCTTAAATTTAATTATGTCTATTTATTTTGGCGGCGAAAATTATCAAAGATTCATGCTAAAATCAACCTAACTTCTTATTTTATAATCTATTAGAAAAGCTTATCGGATGGAGCGGTAATCTTGTTTTATCTCATTTTGGTTTGAAATCTATTAATTTAATAGTTCAAAATCCATTTAAGCCAAATTTTAGTTATTTTTGGCGGTACGCGTATTGCAGGTTATTTTGCTTATCGGAGAGAAAATTGCAACTTATTGAAATTATACAACTGGCTCTAATATTATTTATTGCGCTTAGCATCGTTATTTTTTTGTTTTCTTATGTGGGATATAGAAGAAAATCCAAAACAGAAGATTTTAAAAGCACTAAAGTGAATGATAAAAAGGTGGAAATTGTTCCGCCAAAAGTTGTTGAAGAATTACCGGTAAAACCCGAACCGGTTAAAGAAATAGAATCTATTAAAAAGAGTCAAAGATTTGAAGTATTTATTCCTGATGTAGAAACTGATGTTAAATCCGATCCGCAAAAAAATCTTAAAAAAAAATCTCATCATCCCAAAACATTAACCATAAAACATAAACGATAAATCACAACAGCTTACTGTGTTTTTATGATTGTGATTAATAGTCACTCTTATAATTAATTCGTTCATTATATTTCCCTCAGAAAATTATATCAACAAAAAGGTGAAGTATGAAACAAACTATTAAGATAGAAGGAATGACTTGCCAGCACTGTGTTATGGCTGTTAAAAAAGAACTGCAAAAATTAGACCCGCAAAATTTAGATGTAAAAATTGGTGAAGCAACTATTGAGTATGATCAAACCAAGATCAACGAAGGATCTATAAAAGCATCGATTGAAGAAGCAGGTTACAAGGTGATTGAATAAATAAGTTAACTTACGCAAAATTTGAAACCTCCACAGTTTCAATTAAAAGGTTTTGGTTAAATCATAATTATTACTGTAAGAATTTTAAAACCTTCGAGGTTTTCCGACCTTTTGCGTAATCACAATAAATAATTAGATTTTAAAATGATTAAAACAGAAAAAATATCTTTACCTGTGGAAGGAATGACTTGCGCAAGCTGTGTTGCACGCGTTGAAAAAACAGTTAAAAAATTTGAGGGCGTAAGTAATGTAAATGTAAATCTTGCAACAGAAAAAGTAACACTTGATTTTGACCCCGCAGTTGTTGATTTGAACAAACTTGCAAAAACTGTTGAGGATATTGGCTACAAATTAGATTTATCTGTTTTACAAAAAAATAAGACTTCCAAACAAGAAACAAAAGAGTATGTTGATTCGCATCTTAAAAAACTAAAAAGCGAATTGATATTTGCGATTGTTCTCACAATTCCCATTGCAATTATAAATATGGGAATGATGTGGGAAGGATTTTATTTAAACAACTTTCTAAATGTTGAACAGATAAATAAAATTCTTTTGCTTTTAACCACACCCGTAATTTTTGTTTCGGGAAAAAGATTTTATAAGATTTTCTGGAATAACTTAAAACACTTTACTGCTGATATGAACTCACTTGTTGCAATCGGAACAGGTGCTGCATATTTATTTAGTTTGATAATCACTTTATTCCCCGAAATTTTTTCACACGCCAATCATAACTACCACGTTTATTATGATACAACTGCGGTTATTATAACACTTATACTTTTAGGCAGATGGCTTGAATCAAGAGCAAAATCAAAAACAGGTACTGCAATAAAAAAATTGATAGAACTTCAACCAAAAACTGCAATTGTTAAAGAGAATAATAAAGAGATAGAAAAAAATCTTGATGAACTAAAATTAGGTGATATAATTATTATAAAACCAGGCGGTAAAATTCCTGCTGATGGATTTATAACCTCAGGATCATCAGCAGTTAATGAAGCAATGATAACAGGCGAAAGTTTACCTGTTGAAAAAATTATTGGTTCAAAAGTTATCGGCGGTACCATAAACATTAGCGGGTATTTTGAGTTTGAAATAACAACAATCGGAAAGAATTCTGTTCTTGGACAAATAATAAAATTAGTGGAAGAAGCACAAGGTTCTAAAGCTCCAATCCAGAATTTAGCTGATAAAGTTGCTGCAATTTTTGTTCCGGTTGTTGTGATTATTGCAATTTTAACTTTTATAGTCTGGATGTTCATCAATCCAGATGATATTAGTGTTGCGCTAATGAACTTTGTTGCAGTGCTAATTAT
>JAGOXU010000228.1 GCA_018059515.1 Ignavibacterium sp. | reverse complement strand
CTATTATCTCATACACAAAACAGGAAACCGAAGATGTTGAATATATCCTGTTAAAAAAACAAAGTGATTTGGGATTTATTTTAAGGGATGTGAAGGAAAATGATGAGTTTAAAATTCGCACTATTCCAATCAGCAAAGAAGATAAAAATGAACTTGAATCTTTTATTAAAGGTAAAGAATTTTTTAAAGATGCAAAGTTTAAAGGATCAAAAATATTTGCATCGGTAAATGAGATTCCAGGAACAGATTGGATTTTATTGGCTAAGATAAATCAAGAGAAGGTTGCTGAATCCACAAAGAACGCAGCGGTATTGATTTCCATAATTTCCTTTTTATTAATTATTCTGGCTGCTAGCATCACTTATGCAATTTGGAAGCGAAGCCGTCTGCACTTTCTAACAAGAACTTTTAAATTGCGTAAAGAAAAAGATGCCTTAACTGAACGTTATACTTCTTTAACCAAGTACGCAAACGATATGATTCTTAGCATAGATAAGAATGGAAAGATTCTTGAAGCTAATCAAAAATCATTTAATACGTATGGATATTCAAAAGATGAATTACTTAAAATGGATTTGCTTGATTTAAGTTACGATAGAAAAAAAGATGTTGAAGTAATTTTTGCATCAATAAATAATCCTGAGGGAATTTTATTTGAAACAAATCATAAAAGAAAAAATGGAACCATTATTCCTGTTGAGATTAGTGCCAAGCTTATAAAACAGGGTGATGAAGAAACTCTTTTAGCAATTATCAGAGATAACACGGAAAGAAAAAAACTTGAACTTGATTTAATTCTTGCAAAAGATAAAGCTGAAGAAATGGATAAACTTAAAACTACTTTTCTTTCAAATATGAGTCACGAACTTAACACACCAATGAGCGGCATAATCGGATTTTCTGAATTACTTCTCTCTGAAATGGATAATAAAAATCATCGTGAGATGGCAAAGATAATCCACAAAAGCGGTAAGCGATTAAATGAAACTTTAAACTCAATTCTTGATCTTTCAAAATTACAATCACAGAAGTTGGAGTTGAGATTAAGCAATATTGAGCTTATAACAATGATACAGGAATGTAAGTACGTATTCTTGGATACGATGAATAAAAAAGGTTTAAAATTCAGTGTTACGGCAGAGCAGGAAAAAGTTTTTGTAAACACCGATCAAAATATTCTGCACAAAATTTTATGCAACATAGTTGATAACTCTGTTAAATATACAAGTGAGGGTGAAATCAACATCAACATAAGTGAAACAACAGACAATGTAAAAATAAAAGTAAGCGATACCGGAATTGGAATTTCACATGAAAGTCTCACACAAATTTTTGAACCATTTAGACAGGGCAGCGAAGGACTTAATAGAAAATTTGAAGGTATGGGTTTGGGATTAACAATCACTAAAAAATATATTGAAATACTCGGCGGTAAATTAAATATTCAAAGTGAACCCGGTGTTGGAACCACTATTGAAATTATTCTAACAAAAAATTGATGTTTTGCTGAATCCAATTTTTTTTAATTATCTCGATAAAAAGTCAAAAAAATGTTGAGAATGATAGGATTTCCTGCTTAACTTTATCGTATTATTTTTATAGATCTTTAATTAATCAGACGGCGTTGTGAGAACAACAAGCAGCCAGTATAATATTATTCACAAAATTATCTTGGAGTTCTTTTGCTATGGAAGATACGAATTCAAGTAAATCCAATTTCAAACCTTATATTTCACCCTCCGATTTTATCCCTGAGTTTACACCAAAAGCTATTATCCTTGGTGCAATATTTGGAATAATATTCGGTGCAGCAACGGTTTATTTAGGTCTGAAAGTTGGGTTAACGGTTAGTGCATCAATTCCAATTGCTGTGCTTGCAATTGCAGTTTTCAAAAAAATTGGTAAATCAACTATTCTTGAAAATAACATTGTTCAAACAATTGGTTCCGCCGGCGAATCGGTGGCAGCGGGTGTTGTATTTACAATTCCAGCACTTCTATTTTTGCCCGGAGGAGAAGCATATTTTCAATATTTCCAAATATTTGTATTAGCATTAACCGGTGGTTTGCTTGGTGTTCTTTTTATGATTCCATTAAGAAGATCTTTAATTGTTAAGGAGCATGGAATACTGCCATTTCCTGAAGGTACAGCCTGTGCTGATGTTTTAATAGCCGGTGAAAAAGGTGGCAACTTAGCTAAAAAAGTTTACTATGGTTTAGGTATCGCCTTCTTATACAAATTTTTCATGTCGATTATTGGTCTTTGGAAAGATGTTCCTGCTTACATATTTAGTAGAAAATCTGCATTGCCAAATGGAACAATAAACGGTGAAATAACACCAGAATTGTTGGGCGTTGGTTATATTATCGGTCCGAAAATATCAGGCATCATGGTGGCTGGTGGTGTTTTATCCTGGTTAGTTTTAATTCCACTTATTACACTTTTAGGTGATCAACTTGTAACTGCATTTCCTCCAGCAACAAAGTTGATTTCTGAAATGTCTCCATCAGAAATATGGAGCAACTATATAAGATATATTGGTGCTGGGGCAGTAACATTTGGTGGTATAGTAACACTAATAAAATCTTTTCCCACTATTATAAGTGCTTTTAAAGATTCATTTGGCGATTTTAAAGAGAATCGAACCAATACGAAAAACAATACAAAAACCGTAAAAATAAGAACTGAAAAAGATATTCCTTTAGTTTTTGTATTAGGCGGAAGTGTTTTACTGATTTTATTTATGACACTTATTCCAAATATACCAACTAACTTTTTGTCTGCGATTATGATTGTAGTATTTGGTTTCTTCTTTGTTACTGTATCCTCTAGAATTGTTGGGATTATAGGTTCCTCCTCTAATCCTATTTCCGGAATGACCATTGCAACACTTATGGCAACCGCTCTGATTTTTGTTGGTGTTGGATGGACTGGTGAAGTTTATCAGCCCATAGCTTTAGTTGTAGGATCAATTGTTTGTATAGCATCCGCTAATGCCGGAGCAACATCACAGGATCTAAAAACTGGATACATAGTAGGTGCAACTCCTATTAAGCAGCAGATAGGTTTGCTGATTGGTGTTCTCGCATCAGTAGTGGTTATTGGTTTTACGCTTTTACTACTTAACAATACATTGGGAATTGGAGCAATTACAGAAAGTCATCCTAATCCATTACCAGCGCCGCAAGCAACTTTAATGGCAACGGTTATTAAAGGTTTGTTAAGTCAAAATCTCCCTTGGGCATTGGTGCTTGTAGGGATGGGAATTGCTGCTGTTATGGAATTAAGTGGCGTTCGATCCTTGCCTTTTGCAGTTGGTGCATATTTACCTCTTTCTACTACTTCACCAATTTTTATCGGTGGATTAGTAAAATGGGTTGTTGATAAAAAGAAAAAATCGAAAGATGAAGAAACTGAAATTGGACCTGGCGCATTATTTAGCTCCGGTTTAATTGCCGGCGGTGCCTTAACCGGTATTTTGATTGCGATATTAATTGGTACTCCATTTGGGACTGACGCTTCAGGTAAAGATATTTCCATTATGGATAAATTGAATACAGGTATCAGTCAATCATTGGGTGCTTCAGGAGATATTATTTCACTCGCATTATTTGCCGGTTTAGCTTTAATTCTTTTCAAGTTTGCAACAAGTAAGGAATCATAATTTATTTATAAGCTGTGATTTAAATATCCTAAAAATTCACTTTTATTATCGGAGCGTTTTATAATAAACGCTCCATTTTGTTTATGCCATTAACTATTAAAGAACAAAAAAAGATATTAGAGAGCACTAACGCTCTTGATCTAACTCCCACTAAAATTTATTCTGATGAAAAAGATGAAAGTGGGCTCATCACTATACTTATACCTAAGTTTAAAAATACATTATTAAAAAAATATATTGCACCAAAACTAAAGGATGATAACTTTAGAGTTAAACTGGATAAATTTGGCTCAGCCGTTTGGTTTAAAATAGATGATGAATCAAATGTTTATCAAATCATTAAAGATATTAAGGCTAAGTTTGGCGATGAATTGCAAGAAGAAACTGAACGAATTGCAAAATTTATATTTCAATTGTATCATAAAGGATTTATAACATTTAAAGAACTAAATTAATGGAGTCTGTTATGGGAAAAATATTAGGTCATTTAAAACCAGAATTAGTTTGGCATTATTTCGAAGAAATCTGTCAATATCCTCGTCCATCAAAAAAAGAAGAAAAGATTGCTGAGTATGTTGTTTCTGTTGGTAAGCGTTTAGGACTTCAAACTGAAAAAGATAAGTTTGGTAATATTCTCATTCGCAAACCTGCAACTCCAGGTTATGAAAACAGAAAAACCGTAGCATTGCAAGGTCATATTGATATGGTGTGCGAAAAAAACAGAGGCGTTGAACACGATTTTGATAACGATCCAATTTATCCATACATCGATGGTGATTGGGTAAAAGCTAAAGGCACAACACTTGGTGCGGATAATGGAATTGGTGTTGCCTGTGCTCTTGCTGTTCTTGAAGATAAAGATATTGAACATGGTCCTATAGAATGTTTATTTACTCTTGATGAAGAAACCGGTTTAACAGGTGCATCAAGCTTAAAGAAAAATTGGCTTAAAGCTGATATGTTAATAAACATGGATTCTGAAGAACTTGGAACAATTTTTATCGGTTGTTCCGGCGGAAAAAATACCGCTGCAACTTTCAAAGCTAAAATGGAAAAAACTCCAAAAAATTATTCTGCATTTGAATTAAAAGTTGCAGGTTTAAAAGGCGGACACTCAGGACTTGAAATTCATGTTGGAAGAGGTAACGCTGTAAAAATTCTTAACAGAGCAATCTGGAGTTATTCAAAAGAAAATACATTACTTCTTGCAGAAATAAACGGCGGCAATAAACACAATGCTATTCCACGTGAAGCATTTGCAGTTGTGCTTGTTCCAAAAAATGATGAGAAAAAATTCAAAAAATTTGTTGAAAATTATAGCCAAACAGTTAAAGCAGAGTACGAGCGAGTTGATGCAGGTGTAGTTGTTTCAGCTGAAAAACATGCAGTACCGGAAAAAGTAATGGATGAAAAAACACAAAAACGTTTGGTAAATGCTTTATATGCAATTCCACATGGTGTAATTAAAATGAGCAATGATATTCCAGGCTTAGTTGAAACATCAACAAATCTTGCAGTTGTGGAAAC
>JAGOXU010000057.1 GCA_018059515.1 Ignavibacterium sp. | reverse complement strand
TCGCAACTAATATAATAAACTCACAAGAAGCGCTTAACTTTTTGGGGAAGATCAACAAACTAAAAGAAGCACCATTGGAGAAATATTGGTACGATCCTAATAAGGATTACTATAAAATTTATTTAAAAGAAAAGGGAGTTTATCGAATTACTTATGATCAACTTATAAACTTTGGAATTTCTCCCACAAGTGGTATTCAAGATGGAAAATTGGAGATTTTTGGTGATGGTATTTCTTTACCATTAGAAATTAAAGATACCCAGGGTGATGGTCTCTTTAATTCAGGTGATTATTTTCAATTTGTAGGTAGACCAGCCAAACCCCAGGATCAATATACTAGAATGAATATTTATAACACTACCAATGTATATTGGTTTTCATATCAGGCTGATTCAGTAAACATTTACAAAAATATTAATGGATACTCAACGACTAATCTAACTCCTTTAATATCAAACTCAATTGAAACAATAATCTGGGAAGAGGATAAAGAGTTTCATAGGTTAGGTTACGCAAATAATGGTAACAGAGACTACTGGTATTGGGCTTCAGCGGAAGCAAGGAATGGGTTACCATTTAAAGATTTTGTTTATTGGATAGAAGATAGCATATCATTTAATCGGGTACCGGATAAAGCCGATGTCAAAATTAGAGTCGGAATGCATGGATTAACCAATACCTCCTGTTCAAGTGGCAAAGGTCATGATGCTACTATTAAATTTAATGGAAAAATACTTGGGACAAAACAATGGAATGGTCAAGAAACGGCTGTTTTCGAGAAGTCATTTTTTATTGCCGTAAATGCTAATTTCACTGGTGATACTGCACAAATATTCGCAGATAGACAAAAATTCGAGATTCTTATGTATGGTGATCTGTGTCCTAATGTAGTAAATGATAACATACTGATTAATTATATCGAATTTGACTATTGGAGATGGAATAGAACATATGAAAATTATTATTACTTTAAATCTCCACCAAATAACTTTCAAGAAAACCGCTATTATCTCTTTGGATGGATGAGAGACAATATGAAAATTTATATTCCTTCTCGAGGAGAGTTAATTGAAAATCCGTATATCCAAAATGATATTGACAAAAGTGTTTACTTTACCGATACAATCAATGTTCAAACAGACTATTATTGTGTAGCTGAAGATTATTTCCTTCAACCAGATTCACTTGCTCATAATGTTTCCTCTAACTTACGCAATACAAGTAATGGAGCAGATTATATAATAATAACGCATAAGGATTTTATTCAAGCAGCTGAAAGGTTGGCAAATTTCCGAAACAACAATTTAAAAGGAGTTTCATCACCAAGAATAAAAGTTGTTGAGTTGAGTTCAATATTTAATGAATTTTCTTACGGTTTGTTAGATCCAAATGCATTAAATACTTTTGCAAAGTACACATTTGAAAATTGGCAATCACCAGCACCACAATATATTGCAATGTTGGGTGATATGAGTTATGATTATCGGAAGCTATTGCCTAACAGCAGACCAAATTTTATACCCTCTATTCCTTATCACGCCAGTATTTATGGACAAGCCCCAAGTGATAACGCAATTGTTACAGTAGCAGGTAATGATTTAATACCTGATATAGCGCTTGGAAGAATATCTTGTGAAACTTTGGAAGAAGCTAATATTCTAATCGATAAAATAATTAATTATCCTGCGGATGGAACAAAGGAATGGAAACAAAATGTTTTATTATTGTCTTCTGGCCTTTCTGCAGAAGATGAAAATAACTTTAAGTTTAATGATAAGAATATAATTTTAGAGAACAGCTATTTAATTCCTGCTGGCATAAAAGCAACTAAAATATTTAGGTATCCTAACAAACCTGAATATATCCCATTCCAGGGCGAAGGTCCTGATATTAGAAGAGAAATCGACAATGGCGCTGTAATTGTTAATTACTATGGACATGGAGGCGGTTTGCAATGGGATTTGATTTTTACTAATGATGATATCTTAGAACTGAATAATGGTAATAAATTGCCATTTGTAATAAGTGTTACTTGTTATACAGCTCATTTTGAAAATCAGGAAATTTTTGGAGAGATATTTAATTTAATTCCTGGTAAGGGAAGCATTGCATTTTGGGGGAGTTCTGGAGTTACTTTCTGGCCTATAACCGCATTTATAAATCAAGACCTTTTTGCCTCAATCTTTAATAATAAAAATTATGTTATCGGCAAAGCCATAAACGTAGCAAAATCTAATCAAACTTATGGGATGATGACAGCCTTATTAACACTCTTAGGGGATCCTGCTCTTGAACTGGCAATACCTTACAAACCCGATTTTGTAGTAAGGTCTTCAAATATTTCTATCAATCCAATCAATCCTCTTGTAAATGATACAGTTAATGTAAAAATAATCATAGGTAATGTTGGCAGATCTTTTCCTAATGATACAGTGAACTTTAGGCTTTATGAACGATTTATTTCTGATTCAACATTGATTAGCTCAGAGAATATTTTAAATTTTGGTGAAAGTGATACAATAATAGTTACTTGGGTCCCTAAAGAATCTGGTTTAATACCATTAATAGCTTCAATAAACAATGATCAAAATATTCCTGAGGATGATTTTTCTGATAATACTGCTTCAAATTCTTTTTCCGTTTTTGATTTTGGCGAACCGAGTATTATTAAACCCGCAAATGGGTTCTTTACAATTCATGATAGTGTAGAATTTCTTATCGCGGATGTTGGGTTCTACTTTGGAAGAGATTTTAATTACTTAATTCAGATCAATACTATTCCACAATTTGATAGTGGGACTGGCCTGATTCAATCTCCTGTATTAAAATCTAGTGATGCTTTAGTTCGATGGAGTCCTAGGGGATTGACCTCCGGGGAATATTTTTGGAGAGCAGTTGTCTATGATGAAGTTGATACTAATTCAAGCACTATTAGGATTTTTTCCATCTCTGATGAAATAGGTTCAGGATATTTGATTCAAAAGGAACAACTTCGATTATTCAATTCTTCAAATCTTAAGTATTCAAATCAATTGAATAGTCTTATTCTAAATACTGAACTGAATCCTCCATACCCAAGTCCGAAGTTTTTGTTAGATTCAATCTTTTATTCTCTTCCAACTGATTTAGTTCATCCCTCAACTTTTACAACGGATGGTACATATTTTTATGTAGGCGATTTACCGATATTTACATCTGGCACACCATCCAAAATATACAGATTTGGGACTGGTTATAATGGAACAAACCCTGGAGAAAATTATGGTGCGATTCCTAATCTAGAAGTCAACATCTCCAGTCAATTGATGGTATATGATGGTTTTTTATATGCTTCAACAGGCCCGGTAGATAATCTACTCAGAATCGATCCGAACAATGGTGATACAAGTAGAATTTTAATACAAGATAGTTTACTATTGACAATTGAAACCTCCACACAAATCGGTGGCGTTTATCTATATTCTGATGGTAGGTATGTTTATAATTTAGGTGTCGGAATTCCAGGCAATCCAACTAAGTTTGTATTAAGAAAGATTGATCCATTAAACAATTGGCAAAAAGTTGACGATGATTTGATTTTTAGCGGTTCCATCATTAAAAGAGTTGCGAGCTTTTTTGTTTCTAATGGCTATGCTATTGTTTATGAAAATTATAATATATTAGATTTAAGACGCTATAGACTCTCAGATGGCGTGTTTGAGGAAGAGTGGCGATATTCTCTAGCAGCTAAAGATTTTTATTGTATTGCATATGACCACACTAATGATGTAGTTTATTTTCAGACATTCAGACCAATAGTATCGTATACTCCTGCATTCTTTAAGTATCGTGGTACCTTTGTTGAGGCAAATGGCGAAATTATAACTCAAGAGATTGGTCCGGCTTCTAAATGGAATAGCTTGCAATTTGAAATTGATCAAACGAATTCAAACGGAATTTACAAGGCTTATCTTTTGGGTAAAAGTAAAAGTAATAATGGGTGGGTACTGTTAGATTCTCTCACTCAATCAACCTTTGATCTCTCTAATATCAATGTAAAAGATTACAATTTTATTAAGCTAAGATTTGATTTAGCGGATTCATCATTCGGTGCAGGTGAACCAATGAAGTTTAATTCTCTAAAAATTAACTATGAATATCTACCTGAAATTTCAATAGTACCAAAAGATTTAACCTTTGTTCCAGACTCTGTTTTACAAGGTATCTCATTAGAAATGATTCTTGATGTTCATAATTTAGGATATGTTAGTGCTGATAGTTTGAAGTTAGAATTTTATAACAATCTTGGAGATACTATTTTTTTCACAACATACATTAATATTCCCTATGATAGTTCTTTAACATTTATTAAAACAATAATTACAGATAATCTCCTCTACTCAGCCCCTGTCTCCCCAGTTTATGTAAAACTTGTAGCTACATTACCTGTACAAGAATATTACACATTTAATAATCAGATTAATGGAACTTTTTATGTTGTCCGCGATTCTGCAAATCCGCTTTTTAACATTACCTTTGATGGTAGAGAAATTATAAGCGGTGACATAATCTCTTCCGAACCTGAGGTTGTAATTACACTTGAGGATAATAGTCCGTTACCTTTGGATAGTACATATTTTACACTTGTTCATACATATAAAAATATCCCAAAAGTATTATCTGTGCCCGGACCAGATGTTAAATTTGTTACGACCCCATATCCAAATAATAAAGCTATAATTACTTGGACACCTAAACTAGAAGATGGTAGACATGTTCTGGAGGTTTTAGCCAAAGATGCATCGGGAAACTTCTTTGATTCTACATCTTCTCGTTCTGTTTTTAACGTTTTCAACAATCCCGATTTGTTACAGGTTTACACTTATCCGAATCCATTTTCAGACAATACGTATTTTACGTTTGAATTAAGAGGTGTTCTGCCGCCAGAAGAGTTCAAAATAAAGATTTTTACTGTGGCAGGAAGATTGATTAGAGAAATAATTCCAACCACGCCACTACAAATTGGATTTAATAAAATCTATTGGGATGGCAAAGATGAGGATGGCGATGAGATAGCTAATGGATTGTATTTTTATAAAATAATTTCCAAACATAATGGTGAAATTAAAACAACAATACAAAAATTAGCTAAAGTTAAGTAGCAAAATTTTTTCATCTTAGAATTATTTTTTTATAGTAGGAGTATTTTTAATGTGCGGAATTGTTGGTTACATCGGTGAGAAAAATTGTATTCCAATTCTAATAAATGGATTAAAGAGGTTAGAATATAGAGGTTATGATTCCGCAGGTATTGGAATTATAAATTATAAAAACTCTATCGTTGTTAAGAATAAAGGCAAAGTATCACTACTCGAAGAAAAAATTGCAGACCTAAATTTATCATCTACAATTGGAATCGGTCATACTCGATGGGCAACTCACGGTATCCCTAATGAATTAAATGCTCACCCGCATAGTAATGAAGATAACACAATCTTTCTTATCCATAATGGAATCATTGAAAATTACCAGGTTTTAAAAAAAGGACTAATAAATTTTGGTTACAGTTTTAAAAGTGAAACAGATTCCGAAGTGTTAGTCCATCTAATAGATAATTTTATAAAAAAAGGCAATGATCTTACAAAATCAGTTCAACTCGCACTTCACGAAGTTGAGGGTACCTACGGATTAGCGATAATTCATACCAATGAACCCGATAAAATTATTGCTGCTAGAAAAGGCTCTCCATTAGTTGTTGGAATAGGTGAAGGTGAACATTTTATTGCTTCAGACGTATCCGCAATATTAGCACACACAAAGCAAGTAATCTATCTAGAAGATGGTGAGATCGCAGTAATCAAAAAAGATAGTTTTAATGCTAAAACTATTCACGATGATGAAATTGAAAAAGAAGTTCACGAAATCACGATGACACTTGAAGAAATAGACAGGGGTGGCTATCCGCATTTTATGCTTAAGGAAATTATGGAGCAGCCAGAGTCTTTGAGAAATTCAATCAGAGGAAGAATTCTTGAATCAGAAGGTGATGCACGTTTAGGAGGACTGGTTGATGTTGTTGAAAAACTTGCTAATACAAAAAGAATTATTATCACAGCCTGTGGTACATCCTGGCATGCGGCATTAGTTGGTGAGTATATGTTCGAACAGTTTTGTAGAATTCCAACCGAAATTGAATATGCATCCGAATTTAGATATCGAAATCCAATTATTGAAAAGGATGATGCAATATTTTTTATCTCCCAAAGCGGCGAAACAGCAGATACGCTTGCTGCGATACGCGAAGCCAAAATGAAAGGTGCACTTGTGCTTGGCATTTGTAATGCTGTTGGCAGCTCTATTGCTCGAGAAACAAACGCTGGTGTTTATACTCATGCCGGACCAGAAATTGGAGTTGCATCCACAAAAGCATTTACATCACAACTTTCAGTTTTAGCACTTATCACACTTTTGATTGCAAGAAGAAAAAATTTAAGTCGTGTTGATGGAAAAGAAATTGCAAATGAACTTCGATCAATACCAGAAAAGGTAGCCAGTATTTTAAAGTTAAATGACCAAATAGAATTAATAGCGGAAGAGTTTAAAGATGCTACAAATTTCTTGTATCTTGGTCGCGGATACAATTTTCCTGTTGCTTTAGAAGGCGCTCTTAAGCTTAAAGAAATTTCTTACATCCACGCAGAGGGATATCCAGCAGCCGAAATGAAGCATGGACCGATTGCGTTGATTGATGAGAATATGCCTGTAGTATTTATCGCTCCAAAAGATTCTACTTATGAAAAAATTATCAGTAATATACAGGAAGTAAAAGCTCGTGGCGGTAGAACTATTGCAATTGCCAGTGAAGACGATACTGAAATTGACGCGCTTGTTGATTATTCAATTAAAATTCCACATACAATTAGAATGTTGATGCCTATCCTTACTGTAATTCCATTACAATTATTAGCTTATCACATTGCAGTTAAAAAGGGGTTAAATGTGGATCAACCAAGGAACCTTGCAAAAAGCGTAACAGTTGAGTAGTAAAATTTAATTTTACATTTTGTTTGTGATTTTGCAGAAATTCCATATTTTTACGTTCCAAATTTTGAAGGGCAGGTAGCTCAGTCGGTAGAGCAAAGGACTGAAAATCCTTGTGTCGGCGGTTCAATTCCGTCCCTGCCCACATCCCTAATAGAGGCATAACCGAATGCCTCTTTTTATTTTAAAGAAAACCTTAAAAAACGATTGAATATTTAACATCCATTTTATTGAATTCCGCTTTAACCCTGCATATATTTGAGCCATAATAATCGAGTATTAGTATGAATGAAAAAGTTATCCTAAAAACTAATTTTTCCAAATTGAATTTTGTAAAAAGCGGCAAGGTTAGAGATATATATGATCTTGGTGAATATTTTTTAATCATCTCTACAGATAGGTTATCTGCGTTTGATGTTATAATGGGGCAGGGAATTCCATTTAAAGGAAAAGTGCTTACAAAAATTTCAGAGTTTTGGTTTGATCACACAAAAGACATAATTAAAAATCATCTTGTAACAACTGATGTAAATAAATTTCCTAAAGAATGTTTTGAATATGCTGAGGATCTTGAGGGAAGAAGTATGCTCGTTCAAAAAGCAGATGTTGTTCAGATCGAAAGTGTAGTGCGTGGATATATAACCGGCTCAGGTTGGGTTGATTATAAAAAAACCGGTGAAGTTTGCGGCATTAAACTTCCGGTTGGATTAGTTGAATCTGAAAAATTTCCTGAACCGCTTTTTACTCCTGCTACTAAAGCAGAAATAGGTTTGCACGATGAAAATATTTCTGAAGATGCTGCAAAAGAAATTGCAGGTGTCGAAACAATCAATTTTATGAAAAATAAAACGATCGAGATTTACAAAAAAGCTGTTGAGTTTGCTTTGAGAAAAGGAATTATAATTGCCGATACTAAAATGGAATTTGGAAAAATCGGTAATGAAATAATTTTAGTTGATGAACTTCTGACTCCGGATTCATCAAGATTTTGGCCTTTAGATAAATATGAAAAAGGAAAGTCGCAGGAGAGTTTTGATAAACAATTTGTTAGAGACTATTTAATTTCTATTAAGTTTAATAAGCAGCCGCCACCGCCGCAATTGCCGGAAGATATTATCCAAAAAACAAGTGAGAAATATTTAGAGGCATTGGAAAAGTTGACTGGGAAAAGAATCTGAAAAATGTACCCGTTAAAAATTAAGCTGATTGAAAAAAAAACTCTTTTAATCATTTGGGATGATGGAAAAGAAGATAAACTTAATTTAAAAGAATTAAGAAAACGATGTCCGTGTGCAACCTGTATGGCTGAGCGTGATAAACAGGGCAAAATGTACATCCCGCTGTTTGCAGAAAATCAAGTTACTGTAAAATCAATAGAACAAGTTGGAAATTATGCAGTGCAAATTGTTTGGAATGATGGACATAATACCGGAATCTATGAATATAAGTTTCTGAAAGATTTTTCTGAGAAATCAGCGATTTTAAAATGACACTCCCAAATCAATTAACAATTCTCAGAATAATTTTAACCCCGGTTTTCTTATATCTTTTTTTATCTAAAGATCCCTTCTTGATTCAAATTTCATTAATAGTTTTTTTTGTTGCAGCATTAACTGATTGGTACGACGGCTGGCTTGCAAGAAAATTTAACTACATAACCGATTGGGGAAAATTTTGGGACCCGCTGGCAGATAAAATTCTTACATCTACTGCATTTTTAGGATTTGTATTTGTAGGATTGCTCGAGTTGTGGATGGTTATTTTAATTATTTTCCGTGATTTAATTGTTACACTATTAAGAATTTATGCTGAAAATAGAGGCTACAATTTTGTTACAAGTTATTATGCTAAATGGAAAACAGTTTTGCAGATGGTATTTTTATATTATCTGCTTTTACTGTATGGTGGTCTAAACACGATTGAAGTCTATTCCGGAAACGAAAATTTATTTAATCAATTATCAAACAAAAATCTTGTTTACGCAATTATGCTGATTATTACAATAATAACTGTTCATTCAGGTGTAACTTATCTTCTAAAGAATAAACATTTAATCAAAAAGTTATTTAATGAAACAAATAAACTGGTTTGAGAAAATAATCGGTTCTGCTTTTTATACAGGATTTATTCCCATTGCTTCAGGAACTTTTGGAAGCCTTATAGCAATTGCCATTTATCTTATACCTGGTTTTGAAAAACTTGAAATAATTATTCCAGCAATAATTATTTTTTTTATTTATGGACTATATGTTGCATCAAAATTTGAAAAAGTTTACGGTAAAGATCCATCTCAATGCACCGTTGATGAAGTTGTTGGAACGTGGATTGCATTGATCGCATTGCCAAAAACTTTTCTAATCATTATAACTTCATTTTTAATTTGGCGCATACTTGATATTGTTAAACCGTTTCCGGCAAGAACGTCAGAAAATCTAAAAGGTGGATTGGGAATTATGATTGATGATGTTATCTCCAGTTTTTATACTTTAATTATTCTTCATCTAATCGTTTACACATTCGGAGTTTACTAAAAATGAGAGCTTATTTAATATCTATTGGGGATGAATTATTATTTGGGCAAACCATAAACACAAATGTTGCGTTCATCGGTAATCTTATTTCGGAAATTAATATCTCACTCATTAAATCCACTGTTATCGGGGATGATACAAAAGCAATTTTGGATGAGCTTGAGTTAGCATCAGCAAGAGCTGACCTGATTATTTGCACCGGCGGGCTTGGTCCAACTCGCGATGATATAACGCGTAATGCATTCGTTCAATATTTTAAAACTGAGTTAGTTTACAATGCTGAAGTAGTTGAAGATATTAAAAGTATGCTTAAACGAAGAGGCAGAGAGTTAAATAGTACTCACGAAGATCAGGCATTGGTACCAAAGATTGCAGTAGTTATTAGGAATGAAAATGGTACAGCGCCAGGTTACTGGATTGAGAAGGATAATAGAATATTTATAGCAATGCCAGGTGTACCCTATGAAATGAAAGCAATGATGACAAATCATGTCATTCCAAAGCTGATTGACAGAAATGTAAATACTAAGGAGTTTTTAAAAAAAGTTACACTTCAAACAACAGGTTTGCCGGAATCTGTTTTAGCAGAGCGTTTGGGTGATATCGATGAACTTTTAGACGGTGCTCAATTAGCTTTTCTGCCTAATCAATACGGTGTTAGACTAAGAGTAACAGTAAATTCTGATGATGAAGAAAAAGCAAATAATCATCTTTTAGAAATCGAACAAAAAATTAGGAATAAAATTGGTAGATTTATTTATGGCAGAGGTGATGAAAATTTAGAAGAAGTTGTCGGCAGATTATTAAAAGAACGAGTTTTAAGAATTTCAGTTGCTGAATCGTGCACAGGCGGTGGATTAGCTGATAGAATTACAAACATCAATGGCAGCAGCAGTTATTTTGAGCGCGGCGTTGTAACATATAGTAACGCTGCTAAAGTAGAGCTGCTTAATGTTGATGAAGATGTGATGATCGAAAAAGGGGCTGTATCACAAGAAGTTGCAATGCAAATGGCAGAAGGAATTAAAGCCACAAGTGGTGTTGATATTGGAATTTCATTAACAGGAATTATGGGTCCTACTGGCGGCGTAGCAGATAAACCGGTTGGAACTGTTTTTATTGGATATTGTGATGATAAAGTTTGTACAGCAAAAAGATTTCAATTTGGTGAAGATCGTATCCTGAATAAAAACAGAGCAACACAAGCGGCGCTTGAAATGGTTAGAAGAAGTTTACTTGGAATTGCATTTGAAGAATAGAATTTTTATTTCACTCAATCTAACCGATAAGGTGATTGAGAAAATGATAAGTTTGCGTGATACTGTATGTAAGGATGAAAAGTTAAAATGGGAGCCAAAAGAAAGACTGCATCTTACAATAAAATTTATTGGCGATGTTTCTGATGAAGTGATAGATAAAATTTCTAATGAATTATTTTTCATTACAAAATATCTTCAAATTAATTGCTCAATTAATAGGTTTGATTTTTTCTACCGTGATAGAAAACCTTCTATTCTTTGTGCTGGATTAACTGTTGATAATTCGCTAAATAAAATGATTTCTGAAATTGATAAAAGTCTTAATAAATTTTCCATCCCAATTGAAAACAGAATATTTAATCCTCACATAACATTATTACGGATTAAAAAACAATTGGAAAATAACTTTGTTCACAACTTCAAAAATTTTACTTTTGAGCCAATACTTTTTAACGCAACATCAGTAACGCTTTATAAAAGTATTCTGCATCAAGAGGGATCTGAGTATATTAAAATCAAAAATTATAAACTTAAAGAATTGGAGAAATGATGGCTACTGATAGAGAACAAAAAATTAAAATTATTGATGAAGCAATTGCCGGCATAGAAAAAACCTATGGCAAAGGTGCAATCATGAAACTTGGAGATGGAATTGTAAATGATATCGAAGCGATTCCAACAGGTGCATTGTCTTTAGATATTGCACTTGGTATTGGCGGCGTGCCAAGAGGAAGAGTAACGGAAATTTATGGACCAGAATCAAGTGGTAAAACCACTTTATGTCTTCACATAATAGCTGAAGCACAAAAGATGGGTGGACTTGCTGCTTTTATTGATGCTGAACATGCGCTTGATGTTAACTACGCAAAGCGTCTTGGGGTTGATACTGCCAATCTTCTTATCTCACAACCGGATTTTGGTGAGCAAGCTTTAGAGATAACTGATACTTTGGTGCGAAGTAATGCTCTTGATATTATCGTTATAGATTCTGTTGCCGCACTCGTTCCGCGTTCTGAAATTGAAGGTGAAATGGGCGATGCAACAATGGCAGTGCAGGCAAGATTGATGTCTCAAGCATTAAGAAAATTAACGGGCGCAATTTCAAAATCAAAAACGTCGGTAATTTTTATCAATCAACTTAGAAGCAAAATTGGTGTGATGTTTGGTAATCCTGAAACCACTACTGGCGGTAATGCACTTAAGTTTTATGCATCTGTTAGAATTGATATAAGAAGAATAGCCGCTATTAAAGATGGTGAAAATGTTATCGGCAACAGAACAAAAGTTAAAATTGTTAAGAGTAAAGTTGCTCCACCTTTCAAACAAGTAGAGTTTGATATTTTATATAATGAAGGTATCAGTAAAACCGGTGACCTTATAGACATGGCAACTGAACTTGGAATTATAAAGAAAGGCGGAGCCTGGTTTACTTACGGTGAAGATAGAATTCAGGGCAGGGAACAGTTTAGACAAAAACTTATTGAGTTTCCTGATATGTATAAAAAAATAGAGATTGAAATAAAAACAAAACTCGGATTACCGGGATTTAAATCTGATACACCTGTTGAAGAAAAAACTGAGGAAAAACCAAAAGGCAAAAAGAAATAGTTGCAAACTTTAGATAATATCAAATGAAAATTGATAGAGTTGCTAGAAAAGATGAAAAAAATGTTTCGGTTTATTTTGATGACGGACAGCGATTAATATTATCTGAAGATACTTTTTATAACAGCGGTCTTAGGAAAGGCGATGAAATTTCCGAAGACCGCTTCTCTTTTTTTATTGAACAAAATATTCTTTATCACATCAAACAAAGAGCACTTTCGTTTCTTTCACGAAGGTTCCATTCTGAAAGAGAGTTACTGCTAAAACTCAAATCTAAATCGTACGATGAAAGATTAATAAAACTTGTTCTAAATGAATTGAAAGAAAAATCTTTTATTGATGATCAGATTTTTGCAAATTATTTTGTGGAAGAAAAATTTAAAAAGAAAAGCTGGGGAAAAAATAAAATTCGTGCTGCACTATTTAGTAAAGGTGTTTCAGGTTCAATAATAGATGAAACTCTTGCTTTATTTGATTCACATCAAGATCAGAATGAAGCTGCATTTTTATTAGCCAAAAAGAAATATGAAAATCTTAAATCGCGTGAACCGGATGAAAGAAAACTTAAACAAAAAATTATTTCTTTCTTACTAAGCCGTGGATTTGAATTTGAAATAACTTCTGAAGCAGTAAATAAAATTATTAAGCAGGATTTTGATTAGCCGGTTTTACTTTGTTTTCAAGTTTGTGTACAAAATTTTTAATATCGTTATTATCAATATGGTCTAAAGCCTCTTTGACAGAAAACCATTTTCGTTTGCGAAGATTTTTTTCCGGATACTCTTTTAATTCTTTTGTTACCTCCATAGAAAAAATCCGCACGTAAGATTGACGAGTTTTCTTTTTCAGTTCAAAAGCTCCAAGCTCCACAGTTTCGTTTTCACCAATTACACCTGCTTCTTCGTATGCTTCTTTTTTTGCAGATTCAAACGCGGTAAGATTAAACTCGATATATCCTTTTGGAAAAATCCATCGTTGTTTTTTTATCGAGGTGATTAATAAAAGTTCAACACTTCCATTTGTAATTCGATATGGAATTACACACGATTGTTTTAACTCAAATTCAGTTTTATCTGTTTCTGCCAATAATCTTTTTATCTTTTAAATAAATATTAATAATTGAACTTAGAGAAATTTCTAAAGCAATATAAAATTTTGTTTTTGTATATAAAAACTTTCCAAAGCTTTCATTTGTATTGAAGTGAACAAAGTTATTTAATAATTCTCATTGAAAATGTAATAACCAATCTTTAACTTCTACACCAAGAATAACAGGAATCTGAAATGAATAAAAATCAAACTGAAGAAAAAATTGTATCTGCTTATGAAAAAGCAGCTCAAGAAGGTGTTGATCCGAGATGCATTCCACAAAGGTTAGAAAGCCCGGCACCTCAACACGATGAAATTGTTTATCCAAACTATACAGCAGAAGAACAAGCAAATTGGAAAATTCTTTACAACCGCCAAATGGAATTGTTAAAAGGTAAAGCTTGTGAAGAATATATTGAAGGCGCAAATAAATTAAATCTTTCAAAAGATCGTATTCCATCTCTAAAAGATTTGAGCCATATTTTTTATGATTCAACAGGCTGGAAAGTTGCTCGCGTTCCGGGATTAATTCACGAGCAGAATTTTTTTGAACTGCTTCGTAAAAAAGTTTTTCCTTCTACAGATTACATTCGAGGTAAAGATGAACTTGATTACACACCAGCACCGGATTTATTTCATGATATTTTTGGACACATGCCGCTGCTTACAAATAAAAGCTTTGCATCTTTTTACCAGATGTTTGGTGAAGCTGCATTAAAAGCCGATGGAATAAATCGAACTTATTTAGAAACATTCCACTGGTTTACGGTAGAGTTTGGTTTGATTAGAAAACCTGAAGGAATGAGAATTTATGGAGCGGGAATTGTATCATCACTCGGAGAAGTACAAAATGCTTTATCGGATAATGTTGAAGTAAAAGAGTTTGTACCGGAAAATATTATCAAACAAAAGTATGATGTTTGGCATTTACAGCCAATACTTTTTGCGATTGAATCTTTTGAGCAGCTTGAACTCGGATTTAAAGAATGGACAAAAAAGATCGGGTTACTTTAACCGAATTGAACTTTTAGAATTTTTATCTGTTAGATAGATCAACAAGTGATGTTGATTCTTGAAACTACAAACGCTTTTGGGTAACTTAAATCCGAACTAAAAAACTTTCCTAAAAAAATAAACAAGGAGTATAAAATGGCACTTAAAGTAGGAGACAAAGCACCGGATTTTACATTATTTAATCAAGATGGCGAAGCAGTTTCTTTAAACTCTTTTAAAGGGAAAAATGTTGTCGTTCTATTTTTTCCAGGAGCTAATACTGGTGTATGTACAAAAGAAATGTGCACATTTAGAGATGAGTTAAAAGTTTTTGAAGATCTTAATGCGCAGGTTTTAGGGATAAGTGTTGACATGCATTTTTCATTAAAGATGTTTCACGAGAAGAATAATTATAATTTCCCTTTACTAAGTGATTTTAATAAAAAAGTAATTGCAGCTTATGATGTGGTATTAGATGTATTTGTACCAGGAAAATTTGATTATTTGGGTGTTGCTAAAAGAGCCGCATTTGTTGTAGATGGAAATGGCATTTTAAAATATGTTGAAGTTTTGGCTAGTCCAGGTGATGAACCAAACTACGAAGCAGTTAAAAAAGCACTTGCATAAAAATCATTTTTTGGAGAAATGTTCATGTTAGAACCTGGTAAAAAATCACCCGATTTTTCTTTAAAGAATCAAGATGATGAAAAAATATCTTTAAAAGATTTGATAGGGAAAAAAGTTGTTCTATATTTTTATCCTAAAGATGATACAAGCGGCTGTACTAAAGAAGCATGCAGTTTTAGTGATGATCTTCCGAAATTCTCTAAAATTGATGCAGTAATTCTTGGTGTTAGCCCTGATTCAGTTGCATCACACAAAAAATTTTCTGAAAAGTACAAACTAAAATTTGATCTGCTTGCTGATGATGAAAAAAAAGTAGTTGAAAAGTATGGCGTGTGGAAAGAAAAAAGTATGTATGGCAGAAAATACATGGGCGTTGAGCGCACTACATTCATCATTGATGAAAAGGGAAAAATCAAAAAGATATACAACAAAGTAAAAGTTGATGGGCACAATAAAGAAGTGCTTGAAGCTTTGAAAGGGTAGAATGATTTATCTAACCAGGAGAGAAACATTTGCTGCTGCACACAGATTATTTAAAGAAGGATTGAGTGATAAAGAAAACTTTGAGTTGTTTGGCAAATGCAGCAATCCAAATTGGCACGGACATAATTATACTTTAGAAGTTGTTGTTGCCGGAAATATTGATCCGGCAACAGGCTTCGTTATCGATTTAAAAAAGCTAAAAGAAATTATTCATGAACATGTCATCAGTAAAGTTGATCATAAAAATCTAAATGTTGATACAGAATTTATGAAAGGATTAATTCCAACTTCTGAAAATATTGTTGTTGCTATATGGAATCAGTTGAAAGATAAAATTCCTGCTGGTAAACTTCATTCTATTAAACTTTACGAAACTGAAAATAATTACTTCGAATATCGCGGAGAATAGTGTGGATCAAAATAAAACTAAAAACTTGATAAATGATTTATTGATTGAGATTGGCGAAGACCCAAATCGTGAAGGCTTATTAAGCACTCCAAAACGTGTTGCAGAAGCTTATGAATTTTTAACAAAAGGTTATAATCAGGATATTGAAGAAGTAATTAATGATGCTGTCTTTACGGAAAAATATGATGAGATGGTTTTGGTTAAGAATATTGATTTTTACAGTTTGTGTGAACATCACATGCTTCCGTTTTTTGGAAAAGTACATGTGGCATACATTCCCGATGGTAAAATTATTGGATTGAGTAAAATTCCCAGAATAGTTGATGTGTTTGCAAGACGTTTGCAGGTTCAAGAAAGAATGACTCAGCAAATTGCAGATACATTAAATAAATACCTGCAGCCAATCGGTGTTGCTGTTGTATCGGAAGCTCATCACATGTGTATGATGATGCGCGGAGTTGAAAAGCAAAATTCATCTGCAACATCAAGCGCAATGCTTGGAATATTTAAAGATGATGCACATACT
>JAGOXU010000001.1 GCA_018059515.1 Ignavibacterium sp. | reverse complement strand
GTTTTAAACTCTTCTCTTGTCATTTAATTGAAATAGTTTTGTCTGTCATTTTGTAAAAATTGTGTGCCAAATATAGCACAATGCGGGATTCTAATAAAGTGGAGTCTAAGTGGATTGATTTAACTCAAGTCCATCGAAAGCTGTTATAAACCGTTCTCTTTCCACAGAACGAAGAATACTTTTTAGGAAAACTTTAACAACTTCTTCAGTTGCGTCATCAATATGCGTTAAAATTATTTTACGCGGATCCAAATTCTGTAAAACTGTTATTAAACTGTTAAGACTAATATGTGTTACCTCAGAAATAAACCAATCAACTTTTTGATTGAAAAGAAACAAATCTAATTCTTCTCCCAAATCGGCAACATCAGCAACATCTCCAGTATAAATACAGGAATTTTCATCATCTTTAAAAAGAAAACTTAGCGATACACATCCAAGTTTATTTTCTTTGTTATGTTTTTTGTACTTGTTCAAATGCGAATTGATTTTTGAAACAAATCGAAATTTATTGTTAATAATAATTTCATTCTCTTCATTAAACGGAACAATCCTTAAATCAAACGTCATTCGTTCTTTAAAAAGATAAGAGTGCAAAATAAAATCTTCCAAAAAATCTTTTTCGGATGAATGAACAAAAATTGAAATATCCTTTTTTCGTTTATCAATTTTCATTTGAGTTATCAAAGAAGGTAAACCGGAATAATGATCTGCATGAAAATGTGAAATTAAAATTGAATCAATAGAATTGTATTCAATATTTTGACTGAGAATTGCTTTTGAAATCCCATCACCGCAATCAACAAGTAAATTGTAATTTGATGAAGTTATAAGAAATGATGAATGAAAGCGATGAAGTAGGGTTACACCTGAGCCAGTTCCTAAAAACTTAATGTTCACTGATTTATCTCAACAACTCGTCCGGATATTCTAAAACGTGCATCCGCAATCGGAAGAAAATCTTCAGCTTCTTTTCGTGTTTCAAATTTGCCAATATAAACAACATTAAAAACAGTGCCCGCTACATTTTTTTCTTTAATAAAAGAAGTCATCCCAACTGATTCAATTTCTTTTTTTAGGGCGGCAGCGTTTGCGGCGTTTGTAAATGCTCCTGCTTGTACAGAATACAGATAAACTTTTTCATCATTTGTTTTTATATCTGTTGTTTCATCGGTTTGCGGAGTGGTATCTTCAACGTCGTTTTTTACAACATTGGCAGAAGCAATTTTTATATAAGGCGATTCGGGATAATCCTTTTTTAATTTATCTAAATTTTTATCAGCAGTATTATATAAACCAAGTGCAAAATAGTATGAGTAAATTCTGTAAAGCGCTGCATCAGCGTAACTGTTTTTGGGATATTTTTCGAGTAGTGTTTGATAAAGCACAACAGCGTCCTGTCCGTTTTCAGTTAACACACCTTCAAGAAAAATTAGATTTGCACTTTTAGGATAATCAGTTTTTAGATTAAGCAGGTTGGATTTTACTTCTTCAAGTTTTCCTTGTTCAATTTTTTTTAGATAAGGGACAATATCAACTTCCTGTGCAATAATCTGCGAAGCAAACAGAAAAGAAAAAAAGAATAGAAATATTGAAAAGTGTTTTTTCATAAATATGTAACAAACTAAAAAATAATTAATGCAAATTAGTTTGTTTAGGCTGTAAGCGCAATACCTTCTTTTTCAGATTTGATATGCAAAAGATAATCACCAAACAGTGTTCCGGATGTAGCTTTATTGATTTTTACTTTTATGTAATCGCCGTTTTTTATTTTATCATTAAGCGGAACGATAACAGTTTTGTTTGTGTCTGTTCTGCCGGCAATAAATTCATTTGATTTTTTACTAAATCCTTCAACAAGAATAATTTCTTCCGTTCCAATTAGCGCTTGATTTATTTCAAAAGAAATTTGCTGCTGCACATCAATAATCTCTTGCAAACGTTTTGATTTTACATCTTCGGGAACATCATCTTCTATTCTAAATGCTTTTGTTCCTTCACGCGGTGAATACTTAAACATATAAGCCCCATCGTATCTAACTTGTTTCATCAAATCTAACGTTGCTAAATGGTCTTCCCAGGTTTCTGTTGGAAATCCTGAAATAATATCTGTAGAAAATGTAACACCCGGAATTATTTCTTTCGCTTTCTCAATCAAGTTTAAATAATGTTCAACAGTGTAAGTTCTGTTCATCAATTCTAAAATTCTGTTTGAGCCTGATTGAACTGGTAAATGAATATAGTTGCAAAGATTTGGATGCTCTGCAATTGTATATAAAAGTTTATCCGAAATATCCTGTGGATGTGATGTGCTAAATCTTATACGCATTGTTCTATCAACTTTTGCAGCGGCGGCAAGTAAATCAGCAAAATCTCCACCGTCTTTTGATTCTTCATCTATATAAGAATTAACATTCTGACCGAGCAAAGTAACATCTTTAAATCCGCGAGCAGAAAGATTTTCTAACTCTGCAACAATTGATTGAAGTGAGCGGCTTCGTTCTCTGCCGCGTGTAAACGGAACGACACAAAATGTGCAGAACTTATCACAGCCGCGCATAACAGAAATCCATGCGGAAAGTCCATCTTCACGATGAGGTTCAATATCATCATAAGTTTCTGTTCGCGAAAGTTTAACCCCAATGCCTTTATCGCCGTTTAATGCAACATCAATGTATTCGGGCAGTCTTCTGTACTCATCAGGACCCACAACTAAATCCACAGCTTTTTTATCTTCAACTAAATCTTTGCGCAAGCGTTCTGCCATACAGCCAAGAATTCCAAGTACAAGTGTCGGATTATTTTCTTTAAGCGTTTTTAGATTTCCGATTCTGCCATAAATTCTTTGCTCAGCGTTATCTCTAATACTGCAGGTATTTAATAAAACAACATCAGCATTTTTCGGATTATCAGTTACATCGTAACCTTGCTTTTTTAAAATGCCAAGCACAATCTCGGTATCAGCAAGATTCATTTGGCAGCCATAGGTTTCTATGTAAACATTATTTTTTTGCATAAAATTTTCTGTAAATAAAAAATGAATTCAGGGTAATATTAAACATTCTAAACCGAAATTCTTTTCTTAATTTCTTTTAGTGATTAACATTTCGAAAATAACTAAATATTATTTGTTTTACACATTCTTCATTATCATATATTAAATGTTCTTCCTCACTTCATAGAATACGATAATTTTAGCTTTTTATTTAAAGAAAAATTCGAAATTTAAATAGGTTATCTCATAAATTTAATTAAGAATTGATGAGAAGATGAATTAATTCAGAAATTGTTAAAACTTACATTTTAATTATTTTTTTTTATTTTTCTTTTAGTATTTTAACAGAGATTGTGAAGCTCTATTAATGTTAATACTCAATAATTAAAAGTAAGGAGAACTGGCAATGATCAATAAAAAAATCAAGTCTTATTCTTCTATTGTGATACTTTGTTTATTTGTACTGGTTGCATTCTTTCTCATGGATAAAGACAAAATCTTTATTCAATCAAGTTTTGAAATGAGTCCTCCTGTACCCCCCATAGTTTCTACTAAAGACAACCCAAACGCAGCATTTGAGTTCCGATATGAAATGATTACCGGAGGTAAGACTGATATTGATCCATTGCAACTTCGACAAATCGCAATTGAGGAAACCGAATCGCGAAGAAATAATTCTCTTCATAAAATAACTGATATATCTTGGTCATCAGTTGGGCCAGGTAATATTGGTGGAAGAATAAGATCAATAATTATTGATCCATCCAACTCTGATATTATGTTGATTGGATCAGTAAGTGGTGGTATATGGAAAACAACTAATGGTGGAAGTAGCTGGAGTCCGAAACTTGATTCCCAAGATCCAATTGCAATTGGAAGTATGGTTCTAGTTGGTTCTTCAACTGTGTATGCTGGAAGTGGAGAAGGATGGGGTAATATTGATGCTGTTTATGGAGGTGGGATTTTTAAGTCAACTAATTTTGGGGATACCTGGACATTGTTATCAAGCACTACGGGTTCTGAAATTTCAAAGTTCAGGAATGTTCTTCGTTTAGCTACCGATCCTATTGGAAATGTTTATGCAGTAACTAAAAACTATAATTACAAAGGAGGAGTTGGAGCTTATGGTCTTGACGGCGGACTTTATAGAAGTACGGACGGCGGAACCTCATGGACAAAAATAAGTTCAACTACGTATTCAACAAATTATTTTAACGGGTGCGATGTAATTCCTATTTCATCATCTGTTATACTTTTTGCTACAAATAGTAATGGTGCAACTTTAGGAGGAATCTATAGAACTACAGATTCCGGAACCAGTTGGACAATGATAACAAGCGGTTTACCTTCAGCAAGTTATAGAAGGATTGCAATGACTCAGGACCCAAGCAGCTCTTCAACAATTTATGCTGTATTTGAATCGACAATCACGGGTTCACCGGATTGGGGTTTGCGGGGCATTTACAAATCTACTGATAGCGGTGCAAGCTGGGCGGTGCTTGGAACTCCACCAACGATTTCTTCGACAGGGAGATCATATTTAAGTACACAAGGATGGTATGACAACGTAATTGCTGTTGATCCTTTTGATCCAAGTGATTTGTATGTTGGGGGTGTTGATATGATGAAATCAACAAATGGAGGAACGAGCTGGTTTCAACTGACTTACTGGCATTCATATTATGGTACACCTGTTGTTCATGCTGATCATCATTCTATTGTGTTTGATCCTAATAACTCTGGAACACTTTTTAGTGGTAACGATGGAGGAATTTATAAAACAACAGATAATGGAACTAGTTGGACAAACTTAAATAATGGGCTTGAAATTACTCAGTTTTACGGTGGTGCAGTTTATCCTACCGGCTCAACTTATTTTGGCGGGACTCAGGATAATGGTCATTTAAAATTTTCTACGGGAACTAGCTGGACAGAAGTGCAGGGTGGAGATGGAGGATATGCTGCTCAGGATCAGACAAGCAGTTCAATCTCATACGAGGAATATGTTTATTTACAAATGGATAAAACAACGAACAGTGGCACTACATGGGCTGATTGTACAACTGGAATTACAGATGCAGGGAGCTCCAGTGCATGTTTATTTATAGCACCTTTCTCAATCAATCCAGAAAATTCGAGTGTGTTGATTGCAGGAAGCGATAACGTGTGGATAACCAGTAACAGTGCCGGTAGTTGGACAAGTTCAAGCGGTACTCTCTCAGCAACCTTCAAGGTTAGCGCAGTTACAGTTGTAAACTCATCGGCAAACTATTTGGGTTTTGCCGGAACAACCGACGGCAAAATTTTTAAGTGTACTAGTTTAGATCCTGCAACCGGTTTGGATACATGGACTGAAATTTCACCAACAGGACACAATGGTGCCTGGGTAAGACGGATTATTGCTGATCTTAGTGACAAAGACAAAATTTACGCATGCTATTCGGGTTTTAATACTTCCGGTAGTGGAAAACACGTCTGGGTTTCTACGAACCAGGGAACAAGTTGGACTGACATTTCAACAAGCTTACCGAATATTCCAGTTCATTCCTTGGTAATTGATCCTATTAGTTCAAGCACATTGTATATAGGAACAGAAACGGGTGTTTACCAAACTACCAATGGAGGAACCAGCTGGAGTGCTTTTTCAACAGGAATGCCCTCATACGTGCCAATAGATGAACTTGTATTGCAGACTGGAACAAATAAACTATTTGCATTTACACATGGCCGAGGAGTATGGCAAACAACAACTGCTCTTCCAGTAGAACTCTCAGCTTTCTCAGCCTCAGTTATTGGTTCTTGGGTTAAGTTGGGCTGGAGAACTGAAACTGAAGTAAATAATTATGGATTTGAAGTTGAACGTCAGGTTCACAATTCGACTCCGCTCAGCGTGACAAATTGGGTGAAGATTGGATTTGTTAATGGCAATGGAAATAGCAACTCAACAAAGAATTACAGGTTCCATGATAAAAATGTTCTCGCAGGAAAGTATTCTTATAGATTAAAACAAATTGATAACGATGGTAAATATGAATATTCATCCATTGTTGAAGTCGATCTTGGAAAGCCAACAGAATATCATCTTGAACAGAATTATCCTAATCCATTTAACCCAAATACAACTATTAGATTTTCAATTCCGTTAGCAGGTAATGTTAAAATAAAACTATTCGATGTGCAGGGACAAGAAGTCCAGACTATTATGGATGAAACTAAGGACGCTGGTACTCATTCAATAAACTTTAATGCGCAAAACCTAAATAGTGGTGTTTATCTATACAAAATCGAATCGGGTTCATTTGTTCAAATAAGAAAAATGATCCTTTTGAAATAGCGACAAATGTCGTTATAGTAAATAGTTATTTATGTGACTATAATAACCTAAAAAATAGCGGGCTCAGACCACTGAGCCCGTTTTCTTCCCTCCTTTGTAAAGTCCTTATTAGAATTAAAAAAATATTACAATCAGCATTTTTTACACAAGCTTAACTTGGTCAACTGTTTATTGGTGAAATAATTTCTCAACTTTTTTCTTAGCTAAATGGTATAACTTCCTTGATTCTAATAGGTTATATAAATTAAAATGTTTGTTTATTTCAGTACCTTTACTTATTTATGGGTAACAAGTTGGGCATTTTATTTGAATATCAACCGTGTTTCTGAAAAAAAAATTAGGATTTAATAAATGAACAAGATTTACATCTTTTATCTAAGTTTTATAATAGCAATTTTATTATCCACACTTGCCCTAAGCCAAACAGTTGTTTTTCAAGACAATTTTGATGGTTATACTGCGGGGCAGCAAATTGCATGTCAAAGTGCCGGAGTTTGGAAAACCTGGAGTAATCTCCCCTGCAATCTTAGAGAAGATGCATTAATTTCAACTAATTATTCGTTCAGCGGAGCCAACTCAGTTGTTATCATAGATAGTAATGACATCGTAAAAGAAATAGGAACACCTATTTCTTCTGGAATCGCCGAAGTAAATTTCCAGGTTTTTATTCCAACTGGAAAATCCGGTTATTTTAATACACTTGCAAATTTTAATCCACCAACTTATGCTTGGGCAATGCAAGTTTATCTAAACACAAACGGAAATGGTAGGTTAGATGCCGCCGGACAAAATGCAGCCTCGTTTACATATCCACAAAATCAATGGTTCCCAATAAAAATTGTTGCCGATTTAAGTGCAGACTCTGGAAAATTTTATATCAATGGAACTTTTATTCATAAATGGCAATGGTCAAAAGGAACATTTGGAACTTCTAATGATAAAAGATTGGATGGAATTGATTTTTTTGGAGCTGCATTAACTGATGAAATGTATGTTGATGATTATAATATAGTTCAACTTCCTTCCACTAATAAAATCTTAAGCACAACAACCGGTGGTAATTGGAGTACTGGAAGTACATGGATTGGCGGAAATGTTCCCAATCAAAATCAATCCGTTGAGATTGTTGCGGGTGCTACCGTTAACTTAACAGCCAACATTACAAATAGAAATAGTAGCACAATTGTAAATGGAACATTAGTTTGTGCAAATTATTATTTATCTGGTTCCGGAGACTTTTCTCTTGGTGGAGGTGGAACATTGCAAATTGGTTCTGCGGATGGAATTTCGATTTCTGGAGCTTCAGGTAATATTCAAATGACAGGAACTCGAACTTTTAATCAATATGCAAACTATGTTTTCAACGGAAATACAGCACAAGTTACTGGAAATGGCTTACCTGCATCTGTAAAAAGCTTAACAGTAAATAACTCAGCAGGTATTACACTTAGTTCAAATACTTTGGTTAATGGCACATTAAACTTAGTCAGTGGGAATTTATTTACAAATTCAAATTCTATCTCACTCGGCACAAGTGTTACTAATTTAGGCATACTAAACAGCTCAGCCGGAACTGTTATAGGAAATTTTAATAGATGGATTTCAAATGCTGCAAGCGTTTTATTCCCTGTCGGAACTTCATCCACTAAAAATACTCCTGTAACATTAAGCAATGTTGTTGGGAGCGGAAGCTTTTCAGTAAGTGCTGTTGCCGGTGCACATCCAAATGTAATCGGAACAAATGTATTACAAATGTATTGGAAACTTACAAATGGTGGTTTAACATCTACTGATTTAACTTTTAATTATTTAGATGCAGATGTTATTGGTGATGAGACTCAATACGAGTTAAGCCGTTACAGCAGTGGATGGGCTTTTCCTACAGGTACAAACAATACACCCGATTATGACTTTATTAATAACACTGTTTTTATATCCGGCATATCATCATTTTCAGATTGGACACTTGGTTTTCCACCCGCTCTTCCGGTTGAATTATCATCATTTTCCGCGGCAATAATTGGCTCAACAGTTAAGCTAAACTGGAAAACAGCAACGGAAATAAATAACTATGGATTTGAAGTTGAGCGCAAAGTCGGCAGTCAACAGTCAACAGTCAGCAATTATGAGAAGATTGGTTTTGTAAATGGTAATGGAAATTCAAATTCTCCAAAGGATTATTCTTTTGTTGATAATAACCTGCCTGCCGGTAGGCAAGGAGTTTCTTCGGGAAAGTATTCTTATCGCTTAAAGCAAATTGATAACGATGGACAATTTGAGTATTCTAAAATTATTGATGTTGATATAAATGGTGTAAAGAAATTTGAGTTATCTCAAAATTATCCAAACCCTTTTAATCCCGCAACAACAATTAGTTTTTCTTTACCCGAAGCCTCGAATGTAAAATTAACTTTATATAATTTGCTTGGACAGGAAATAGAAACTCTTGTAAATGGATTTAAAGAATCCGGAGTTCATACAGTCCATTTTAATGCAAGCAAATTAAACAGTGGAATTTATATCTATAAAATTGAAACAAACGGTTTAACTCAAACTCGTAAGATGACATTAGTTAAATAATTTAAAAATCAAAACTAAAAATTAAAAAGGCTCAGAAAACTGAGTCTTTTTTTTTCTATTATTTTGTTTATGGTGGTAGCCCACACTATTTTCAAGTATCAGTTTGTGCAAAACATCCAATAATTAAATTCCCAATTTCTATCTTTTCAATCCGAAACCAGCCTTTCTGGCATTTAATTACAGCAAATTAAAGTTTAACAAACATTTAATTCGTTCTAAATATTTTTCAAAAACTTTCGATAATGTGGATAAATAGTAATGCATTTTTATGCAAAATAAATCAATAAAAATATTTATCAACAATTAAGAGACTCTTATGAAAAACTCTTTTTACATTTTTTTATTAACAATTTTATTAACAAGTCTTTCGTTTTCGCAGGATGTTTGGATAAATGAATTTAGTTATAATAGTTTAAACGATGTAGATGAATTCATAGAGATAGTTGCACCGGTTGGAACTGATATGAGTGAATACGGAATAGTATTTTATCACAACGACGGTTTATTTACTGCTAACACCTATAATCAATTGAGTGGTAGTATAAGCTCAACAAACTCAGATAATGGAAAAGGTTTTTTTATTGTTCTGACCAGTAATAGCTCACAACTTGAAAATTCTGCGCTTATTCCCAATGGGATAACAACCCAAATTGTTGAAAGTGAAATGGGTTTGACCAACAATTTAGGGGGTGTTTTGGTAGTTCATCATGAAACTGGTTTATTAGTGCATGGAGTTTGTTATGAACTATCGGTTTCAGAATTTGCTCCTGAAATGATAGTGAATAAGTTGGAACTAGAAGGATACCAATGGAATCAACAAAATTTTACTGTTGGAGTAGGAAAAATTGACGGTATCCAATTTCCATTAGTAGATGGTCCTGAATCTACACCAGTAGGAAGTATTTCAATGATCGGTGAAGATTTTTCAAGGCTTTGGACAACGACAGCAGGCTATACTCGAAGTATGAGCACACCAGGTGCACTAAATTATAATCAAAGTGCCTTGCCTGTTGAACTTTCATCTTTCTCAGCTTCTCTATTAACAAATGGAATTAAGTTAAATTGGAGAACTGAAACGGAAGTAAACAATTTTGGATTTGATATTGAGAGGGCTTCCCTCTCTGCTTCGCCCCTACGAGTTTGGGAGAATATCGGTTTTATAAATGGAAGTGGAAATTCAAACTCACCAAAAGACTACGCTTTTGTAGATAAGAATGTTAATGATGGAAAATATTTATATCGATTAAGACAGATAGATAATGATGGACAATTTGCATATTCAAAATTAGTTGAAGTTTTATTTACCAGATCTTTAGACTATACGCTTAATCAAAACTATCCAAATCCATTTAATCCGAATACAACAATTAATTTTACCTTGCCGCAAGCAGGAATTGTAAAACTAATAATTTTTAATTTACTTGGTCAGGAAGTTAAAACACTTGTTAATGAATCAAAAGAAGCTGGTGCGCACACAATTAATTTTGATGCAGGCAATCTTAACAGCGGAATATACATTTATAAATTAGAGGCTGGATCATTTACACAAACACGAAAGATGACGCTGGTTAAATAAAATCAAAAAAAAACTCCCGCAGGTGTGTTTTTGATCTAATTTTGTATGATCATCACATTGCGAATTTTAAAAAATAAATTTTCATTCGGGCTTCCCTTTATACATATGTTTTTTTATTTTAATAGCACAATTAAACTATCTGAAATTATTTAATAACATTTAAAAGGATCCCAAATGAAAAAAAATCTAATATTTTTCAGTTTCCTACTTTCGTTCATTTTTGTAACCCCTGCAAATAGTACAACAATTAATATTGATGTTAGTAATTTTGCATTTTCAGTTATTTCTTTTGATGCTGTTGTGGGAGATACAATTACATGGACTTTAGTTAGTGGCACACATACAACAACTTCTACATCTGTTCCAGTTGGAGCAGCAACTTGGGATTATACATTTACAGGAGTTGGTGATTCATTCAGTTATGTAATTACTGTTCCAGGAATTTATGAGTATCTCTGTTCTTTCCATCCAATAACAATGAGAGGATCTTTCTCTACTGCAATACCTTTTCCGTTCTCAGAAGAATTTGATTTTCCGGCTAATGATAATCTAACTCTACATGGTTGGACTGCTCATAGTGCTGGTGGTACAAATCCTAATACAGTTAATGATGGCGGATTAATATTTCCAGGATACCCTTCATCTGGAATTGGCAATGCAGCATTAATTTCTGGAAATAGCGAAGATATTCATAGATTATTTCCGTTAGTTACCAGTGGTTCTGTATATGTTTCATTTATGATGAGTGTTACCGGTGCTCCTACTGGTTATTTTTTACATTTAGCTCCAAACCCTCACAATACATTTGATTTTAGAGCGAGAGTTTGGCTGAAAACAAATGGAAGCAATGGATTGGCTGTTGGATTTAGTTATGCAAGCAGTGATACCACATTCACAAATTTTGATTATAGCTTAGGGGATACTTTACTTGTTGTCGCAAAATACCAAGTAGTTGATGGTGCTCTTAATGACATTGTTTCATTATATATTTTCGATAACAGCGCGCCAGCTCCACTTACTGAACCCTCAACACCAACGATTGGCCCAATTGTAAATGGAACAACATCCGCAGACATTAATCCTGGCTCAATCAATATTCGTAAATACAATGCAGCTCAAAATGTAATAGTTGACGGTTTTAGATTAGGTACTGTTTGGGAATCAATTGTTCCTGTCGAATTAACTTCTTTTGCTGCATCGGTAAATGGAAAATCTGTTACATTAAATTGGACAACTGCAACTGAAATAAATAATAACGGATTTGAAGTTCAGAGGAATTCCGGCGAAAATTTTGTTACTATCGGTTTTGTTAAAGGCAGTGGAACAATATCAGAAATAAAGAATTATTCATACACCGATAATAATTTAGTTGCTGGAAACTACAGCTATAGATTAAAACAAGTTGATTTTAATGGTACTTTTGAATACTCAAAAATTGTTGAAGTTGAAGTTGTAACACCAAATAGATTTGAATTATCTCAAAATTATCCAAATCCATTTAACCCAACTACATCTATAAAATTTAACTTACCTGAAGCAGGAAATGTAAAACTTGCTGTTTACAATTTACTTGGTCAGGAAGTTAAAACACTCGTTAATGGATTTAGAGCCGCTGGTTCTTACACTCTAAATTTTGATGCGCAAAATCTTTCAAGTGGAATTTATATCTACAAGATCGAATCGGGTAATTTTGTTCAAACTCGTAAAATGACATTGCTAAAATAGCCACAAGTATTTTTTTTACATGCAAAAAGGCTCGGGTAACTGAGCCTTTTTAGTGTTTCTCACTTCACTCATATTAACCAATCATCTGCCAACTTTGGTATTATAAAAGCATTAATACCATCAATTTACTTCACATTTAAGGAATGTTTTGTTATTTTTAGGTGAATATAAATCTTAATAAATTATTTAATAAACTTACTTAGAGGTAAATCATGCAAAAAACACTCTACACTCTCTTTTTTTCAATTTTCATCTTTACATTGATGATAAATGCTCAAAACAGTAGAACAAACCAAGACAACTTTAAAAACACTCCGGTTTCTCATATCCCAAGCGAAGCAGTTCTATTTGTGGATGATATGAATGGTGACAACACTTTAACAGGAATCCAGACAAGAGGATGGATATTTGAGGATGTTGATGGCGCTGGTGTAACGACAGTATTCCAAGGGAATGAAACTGTATTTCCTGCATACGAAGGTCCAACAACCGGGTATATTGGACAGAATTATAATGGAGCTTTTGGAGGTGGACTTTTAATTGATCAGTGGTTGATTTCACCAACTGTAACTGTTACTGCTGGCGATACACTTAAGTTTTGGCATCGATCACCTGATGGAAGCACTTGGGCAGATCCACTTGAAGTTTGGGTATCGACCACCGGAGGAACAACTCATACAAATTTTGATGTTCAATTATCTTCCTTTATGAGTTCTATTACCGGTTGGCAGCAATTTGTAGGAACCTTCCCAACTTCAGGTGCTGTTAGATTTGCAGTTAGATATTATACTACAACTGGTGGTCCTGCTGGTACAACATCTGATTACGTTGGATTAGATTTGTTTGAAGTAATTGGAGATGCTGGTGCAGTTTCGGATTTATTTATTTCTGAATACATTGAAGGCTCAGGCAATAATAAAGCTATGGAAATTTATAATCCAACGAACGCATCTATTGATCTATCTAATTATAGATTAGTTCGTGCTAATAATGGAGCGGATTCAATCCAATATATACAACCATTAAGTGGTACATTAGGTGCAGGTAATGTATATGTAGTTGCCAATCCACAAGCTGATCCACTAATTATAGCAGTTGCTGATCTTGATACTGGCGCAATTACTTTTTATAATGGTGATGATTATATGGCATTAGAAAAAGATGTTGCAAGTGTTTGGACACCAATTGATGTTATCGGTGTCTTAGGAGTTGATCCTGGTACAGCTTGGACTGTTGCAGGTATAGCTAACGCAACTGCTGAGCATACTTTAGTTAGAAAACCATCAATATTGATGGGAACTACTGATTGGGTCGTTTCTGCTGGTACTGATTCACTTGACTCTGAATGGTTGGTTTATCCACAAAATACTTTAACATATTTAGGAAACCACGTTGTACCTGTTGAATTAACCGCATTTAACGCTTCTTTAAGTGGAACTTCAGTTAATCTTAACTGGACGACTGCAACAGAATTAAACAATGCTGGTTTTAACATCGAAAGAAAATCTTCAACATCAAATTGGGTAAATGTTGGATTTGTTCCTGGATTCGGTACTACTTCTGAAATAAGAAATTATTCCTATTCAGATAACAATCTTTCCACAGGTAAATACAATTACAGATTAAAACAAGTTGATTTTGATGGTACTTTTGAATATTCAAAAGTTGTTGAAGTTGAGGTTTTAACACCAAATAGATTTGAATTATCTCAAAATTATCCAAATCCATTTAACCCAACTACATCTATAAAATTTAACTTACCTGAAGCAGGAAATGTTAAACTTGCTGTTTACAATCTACTTGGTCAGGAAGTTAAAACACTTGTTAACGGATTTAGAGCTGCTGGTTCTTACACTCTAAATTTTGATGCACAAAATCTTTCAAGTGGAATTTATATCTACAAGATTGAAACTAATAGCTTCACTCAAACAAGAAAAATGACACTTCTAAAATAATTTGGAATTGTAAATTCTGAATTTGTTTTTAGCCCTGCTCTTTAGCAGGGCTTTTTTTTTGAACTTAGATTTTGCTAATCTTGTTACCAAAATAAAAGAGATACAATATGAAAAGAATAATAGTTACAGGCGCAACCGGACTGATTGGACAGAAACTCGTCTCCGCATTGATTGAGCGGGGAGATGAAGTAATAATATTCAGCAGAGATATCACAAAAGCTAAAACGATAATTCCAAATGCAAATGAATATGTTGAGTGGGATTATATCAAGCCCGAATTATGGAAAACCAAATTAGATAATTCTGATGCTGTTGTTCATCTTGCCGGAACAAATCTTTTTGCTAAAAGATGGAACGATAGTTTCAAAAATGAAGTTCTAAAATCCAGGCAGATTAGTACAAAAAATCTTGTTGATGCAATAAAATCCTGCAGCAATAAGCCACAAGTTTTTATCTCTGCATCCGGAGTTGGATATTACGGAGATTGTGGTGATACAATTTTAGATGAAACATCGTCTTCAGGTAATGATTTTCTCGCTGAGGTCTGTAAGGTTTGGGAAGGTGAATCGAAGCGAGTTGAAGATGCTGGAGTAAGAAGTGTACAAATTAGAACAGGCTTAGTTTTAAGCACAGAAGATGGTGCATTAAAACAAATGCTTCCGCCATTTAAATTTTATATTGGCGGTCCGCTTGGTAACGGCAAACAATGGGCATCGTGGCTGCATATTGAGGATATTATTGGAATATATTTACACGCTATTGAGAACACGGAATTAAGAGGCGCTGTAAATGCTGCTTCTCCAAATCCTGTTAGAATGAATGAGTTTACAAATACATTGGGAAATGTTTTACATCGTCCTTCCCTATTTCCGGTCCCTAAATTTATATTAAGATTGGTAATTGGAGAAGCTGCTGAAGTTGTTACCGCAAGCCAGAGAGTGGATGTCCAAAAACTTTTAAACAGTGATTATAAATTTAAATTTGATTTTATTAAAGAAGCTTTAAAAGATCTTTTATAAAACGAACTATTCTCAGTCTATACCTTTTTTCAGAAGTTTGATAATTATGACGTTTATCATTCTATCATTCTCAATCATTCCTTAATTTTATTTTACAATTGTAAATGTTTTTATGACAGGCAGCAGCACAGTAAAATTAGTCTTACGTTCATTACGGCATAGAAATTACCGTTTGTTTTTTGGCGGACAGGGCATTTCTTTAGTCGGTACCTGGATGCAGCAAATTGCTTTGGGATGGCTGGTTTACAGATTAACTGATTCGGCATTTCTTTTGGGTTTAGTGGGATTCGCAGGACAAATTCCAACTTTTATTTTGGCTTCTTTTGCAGGTGTTTTAGCCGATCGATTTAACAGACATCATATTATAATTTTAACGCAAACCCTGGCAATGATTCAGGCAGCAATACTGGCGGTGCTTACTTTAACTAACACAATCCAAATTTGGCATATAATATTTCTAAGTGTTTTTATTGGAATCGTAAATGCATTTGATATGCCAACAAGGCAATCCTTTATCGTAGATATTGTTGATGATAAAACTGATTTACCAAATGCAATCGCTCTTAATTCATCAATGTTTAATGCAGCAAGACTTGTTGGTCCAACCATCGCAGGGATTATGATTTCGCTGCTTGGTGAAGGTCTTTGTTTCTTACTTAACGCAATAAGTTATATCGCTGTCATTGTTGCGTTGTTAATGATACACATCATTCCTAAACCTGAAATTATCAAACCAGAAAAGGTGTTAAAAGGATTGAAGGATGGTTTAAAGTATGCGTATAAATTTAAACCGATAAAAGTTCTTTTGCTCTTTCTCGGATTAGTAAGTTTAACTGGTGGACCATACACAGTGCTGATGCCCATTTTTGCAAAAGACATATTAAAAGGAAACGCAAATACTCTCGGATTACTATTTGGAGCAGTAGGTGTTGGGGCTTTGACAGGGGCTATTTATCTTGCATCAAGAAAGAGCGTATTAGGTTTAGGAAAATGGATTGCAATATCTGCAACTATATTTGCAATTGGATTAATACTGTTTTCTTTCTCACAAAACCTGATCTTCTCTCTCGTGTTGCTGTCATTTACTGGGTTTGGTATGATGGTTCAGATGGCTTCCACAAATACGCTTTTACAAACTCTTGTTGATGATGATAAGCGCGGTCGAATTATGAGTCTTTATGTAATGGCATTTATGGGTACAGCACCAATTGGCAGTTTAGTAGCAGGAACTTTAGCAAGCAAACTGGGAGCGCCATTTACAATCTTTACCGGTGGACTAATCTGTTTAGCTGGAACAATTGCTTATGCAGTTTATTTACCTTCATTAAGAAGTCATATCAGACCATATTATATAAAGTTGGGCATCCTTCCCGAAGTGTCAAAAGGTTTGCAATCCGCCACACACTTAAATATGCCGCCAAATAAATAAAAAAGGCTGAACTTTCGCACAGCCTTTAATATAAATTTATTTTAGTCTGATTTTAATACCTGTAATAATCAGGCTTAAAAGGTCCTTCAACTGTTACACCAATATATTTAGCTTGTTCGGGGGTAAGCGTATCTAACTCAACACCTATCTTCTTTAAGTGTAATCTTGCAACTTTTTCATCCAAATGTTTTGGAAGAGTGTAAACTTTATTTTCATATTTTTCAGGATGAAGCCAAAGTTCCAACTGAGCAAGTGTCTGATTTGTAAACGAGTTTGACATTACAAATGAAGGATGACCTGTTGCACATCCAAGATTTACTAATCTGCCTTCAGCAAGTACGATTAAATCTTTACCATCAATTGTATATTTATCAACCTGCGGTTTGATAGTATTTTTTGTGCTGCCGTAGTTTTTGTTCAACCATGCCATATCGATTTCTGTATCAAAGTGTCCGATGTTACAAACAACAGCCTTGTCTTTCAACATTTTAAAGTGTTTGCCGTTAATCACATTCATATTACCTGTAGCAGTAACAACAATATCAGCTTCTTTAACAGCATCATCCATCTTTTTAACTTCATAGCCTTCCATTGCAGCTTGAAGCGCACAAATTGGATCAATCTCAGTAACAATAACTCTTACATGAGCATTCTTTAAAGATTCTGCTGAACCTTTTCCAACATCACCAAAGCCTGCTACAACAGCAACTTTTCCGGCAAGCATTAGATCTGTTGCTCTGCGTATTGCGTCAACTAATGATTCTCGGCAACCGTATTTGTTATCAAATTTAGATTTAGTAACTGAATCGTTTACATTTATTGCAGGAATTGGGAGTGTACCGTTTTGCATTCTTTCATACAAGCGATGAACGCCGGTTGTAGTTTCTTCAGATAATCCCTTTATACCTTTAGCCAATTCCGGATAATGATCAAAAACCATATTTGTGAGGTCGCCGCCATCATCAAGAATTAAATTTAATGGTCTTGATTCATCACCGAAAAATAATGTTTGCTCAATAGACCAATTAAACTCTTCTTCATTCATCCCTTTCCATGCAAATACAGGAACACCTGCAGCAGCAATCGCAGCAGCAGCGTGATCTTGAGTTGAAAAGATATTACAGGATGACCATCTTACTTCAGCGCCAAGTTCAATAAGTGTTTCAATCAACACTGCTGTTTGAATTGTCATGTGAAGACAGCCTGCAATACGAGCTCCTTTAAGCGGTAGCTTTCCTTTATATTCTTCTCTCAGCGCCATCAAGCCTGGCATTTCTGCTTCAGCAAGTTCTATTTCTTTTCTTCCCCACTCAGCCAGCGAAATATCTTTAACTTTATATTTTAGTGAGAAATCAATTTTCTTTTCTAACACAACACTCATTTTATTTCCTTTAGTTTTTTTATAATATTTTTCTTTATCGATCAACAATTACTGAACTACAATTGTTCAATAAGTTACTTAATAAGTTTCTGTTTCACAGACTAAAGTCTGTGTTACGAATTTATATTTATTTTTTTGCATATTTTTTAAATACTGGAACAAGATCGAGCTGTTCCCATGTAAAATCTTTATCATTTCTGCCGAAGTGACCGTATGCTGAAGTTTTCTGGTAAATTGGTCTTCTTAATTTTAATCTGGAAATAATTCCTTTTGGTGTAAGATCAACTTCTTTCTGTATCATTTTTGAGATAGCTGAATCAGGAATTACTCCCGTTCCTTTTGTATCAACAAAAATAGAAATTGGCTGTGCAACACCGATAGCGTAAGAAATCTGAACTAAACATTCTTTAGCCAATTTAGCAGCAACAACATTTTTTGCGATATGTCTTGCAGCATAAGTTGCAGAGCGGTCAACCTTTGAAGGATCTTTACCGGAAAATGCGCCGCCGCCGTGTGGTGCCCATCCGCCGTAAGTATCAACAATAATTTTTCTTCCTGTTAATCCACTATCGCCGTGTGGTCCACCAATTTCAAATCTTCCTGTTGGATTTACAAAATATTTTGTGTTCTTATCAAGATATTTGGCAGGAATAACTTTTTTAATTACATGCTGAATCACATCAGACTTAATTTTGCTTTGCTTAGCATCAGCATCATGCTGAGTAGAAATAACAACGGCATCAACTCTTAGCGGTTTATTTTTATCATCGTACTCAATTGTTACTTGTGATTTTGCATCCGGTCGTAAATAAGGCATTAACTTTGGATTTTTCTTTCTGATATCAGCGAGCTTTTGCATTAGCTTATGTGCAAACATAATCGGCATTGGCATAAGTTCAGGTGTTTGATCACAAGCGTATCCAAACATAATTCCCTGGTCGCCTGCGCCGCCAGTATCGACTCCCATTGCGATATCCGGAGATTGTGAATGGATTGCGCTAAGCACTGAACAAGATTCTGAATCAAATTTATAATCTGCTTTTGTGTAACCAATTTTTTTAACAGTGCTTCTTACAATTTCCTGAACATCAATGTAAGTTTTTGTTGTTATCTCACCACCAACTAACACTAAACCTGTTGTAACAAAAGTTTCGCAAGCTACTCGTGCATTCGGATCGTGCGTATAAATTGCATCTAATATTCCGTCGGATATTGCATCACTAACTTTATCCGGATGACCTTCAGAGACTGATTCTGATGTGAAAAAGAATGACATATTCTAATATTCCTTTGTATGATTTTTAATATGCTTGTATGGATTTTGAGTGCCAAATTTAACTAATCCCCTCACGATATACAAAATAACTTTAATCAGATTTAACTATCTTTTGATAACTATTTAATCAAATCTTGAGACATAAATGAAGACGAGAATCACAGAATTATTACAAATCGATTATCCAATTATTCAAGCGGGAATGGTTTGGGTTTCCGGTTGGAAATTAGCTTCCGCCGTTTCTAATTGCGGCGGCTTAGGTTTGATAGGTGCAGGCTCAATGAAAACTGATTTACTTAAAGAACATTTACAAAAATGTAAAGCCGCAACAAACAAACCTTTTGGTGTTAATGTTCCGTTGCTAAGAAAAGACGCTGATGAACTTATTAAAGTTTGTTTGGATGAAGGTATTAAAATCTTTTTTACATCTGCAGGGAATCCAAAAACATTTACTTCTCTTTTAAAAGAAAAAGATTGTACAGTTGTTCATGTTGTTGCAAATCTAAAGTATGGAATGAAAGCACAGGAAACCGGATGTGATGCGGTTGTTGGCGAAGGTGTTGAAGCCGGCGGGCATAATGGTGCAGACCAATTAACAACATTTTGTTTGATTCCACAGCTTGTTGATAAACTGAATATTCCTGTTATTGCTGCAGGTGGAATTGCTGATGGAAGAGGAATTTTGGCAGCACTTTCTCTTGGTGCAGAAGGTGTTCAAATCGGAACTCGCTTTGCTGCAACTGTTGAATCATCTGCACATGATAACTACAAACAAGAAATTGTAAAGTCTGGTGATCAGGATACAACATTAGCGTTTAAGAAAATTGGTTTGGTTAGAATTATTAAAAATGATTTTGCAATCCGTGCGATGAAAGCTGAAAATGAGGGTTGGAATGAAACTCAATTACGCGAATTGCTCGGTGCAAAACGTGAACGTGCCGGAATTTTTGAAGGTGACTTAATTGAGGGTGAACTTGAAGCTGGACAAGGTGTTGGATTGATAAATGATATTCCTACTGTCAAAATTTTGTTTGATAGACTGCTGAAAGAATTAGAATCAGCAAAAAAAAGAATTGAAACAATGAATCGCTAATTCTCAAAATCTGATATGATTCGTTGAGATCATAAAAATAAATGTACGATTGCAAATTGTTAATTTATCTCTTTAGAAATTTGCTGATAACTTCATCAACATCTTCCGCAGTTGCAAAGAATGTGTGAATTTTTCTTAACACTTCTTCAACAACCGCATCAGGACAGCTTGCACCACTTGTTAGTATAATATTTACAACATCTTGCTGCGGCAGATAATTTTCCGTTTCAACTTCTAAATGATTATGAAGATTAAAATGTTTAATTGTTTTATCACTTAAAATCTTTTCTTCGGATGAAATAAAATAAGTTGGTAATTTCTCTTCACACAATTCTACAATGTGAGAGGTGTTTGAACTGTTATATCCGCCAACAACAATTGCAAAATCTGCGTGCTCTTTTAACAAACCGTAGGTGGCTTCCTGATTATCATTAGTTGCATAGCAAAGTGTATCACGTGTATCTGCAAAATGTTCTTTTAAATCTACCGCGCCGTATTTTTTTATCATGGTATCTTTTAACAAATCAGCAATTGCCTGTGTTTCTGTTGCAAGCATTGTGGTTTGGTTTACAACTCCAACTTTTTGTAAATCTTTTTCAAAAACAAATCCATCAGAAAATTTACCTTTAAAGATTTCATAAAATTCGTTGTTTGATTTTTCACCAAGTATAAATAGTGAAAGTAATTTTGCTTCATCCAAATCTCTTACAATAACCGATTTAGCATTGGTTTTACTGTGCGAAAACGTTGCTCGTGTTTCTTCATGATATGATTTACCATGAATAATCACAGTAAAATCTTCATTACCAAGCTGTTCGCTTCTGTTCCAAACTTTTTCTACAAACGGACAGGTTGTATTGTAGCTATACGGATTAATACCAATTTCATTTAATTTTTTTTCGATTTCAATCGTTGTACCAAAAGCAGGAATTATTACAATATCCTCTTTGCTTAACTGACTCCAATCAATCAACTGTTTCCCTGAAGTATCCATTAAAAATTTTACACCAAGTTTTTGAAGATCATTATTGACTCCAGGATTGTGAATCATTTCACTTAGTAGATAAATTCTTTTTCCCGGATTATCTTCAATAGTTTTGTATGCAATTTCTATTGCATTTTCTACTCCATAACAAAAACCAAAATGGCGTGCTAAATAAAATCTAACAGGACCAAAATCTAAAAGTGTGGGTGTAAAATCTTTCTTTCTCGGATCAAAATCTTTTCGCGCATTCTTAACTAACGTGATGAAAGAACTTCTATAAATATTTGGGATATCAAACTTTTTCATTACTTATCTTTTAACTTCTCAAACCTATAAACAAATTCAAAAACATTTTAGTTCTTTTTATGATAAAATATTTAGAGCTTCGTCCGCGGTAACTTCATAATCCATAATAAATTGTTCCTTTGTTGGTCTGTTAAAAAAGAAAAGAGTTATTAAGATCACAAAAAATGCAGCATAAAAATAGTTTGCTGTAATTATCATAATGGAAATACTAAAAATATTTGCACCTTCTAAAATCGCAAGCTTAATAATGTTATTTGTGCGATACGAATTCATTTTACTTTTTAATGATGAACTCTTATTAAAGTTGCCGACTAATTTTGTATAAATAAATTTTGAAGCTATCATAGCTGATAGGACAACAACAGGCATAACAAACATAAAAACTGTATCTAACTCCGGCATTACGGTGATATTACCAGATTGAATTAAAAATAATCCAACAATGAAAAAAATTATTTGTCCCGCAAATAATGCAAAGAAAATAATATTTAATGATGTAAAAAAGTTTTCTTTAAATTTAGATTTTTCGTTATTCATAAGGCAAAGACAATAATTTGTTGATTATTCATTGTTAGAAATCTGAAGCTACTTCAGTATATTTGCTTTCCAAATTTAAAGAAATGAAATGAATTTATTAGATAGATTAGAAAAAATTAAACTGCGTTATGATCAATTAAACTCGCAGTTATCTGATGCTGCAAATACAAAAGATTATGAGAAGATAAAAATTCTAAATAAGGAAAGATTAAATCTTGAAGAGATAATTGCCGCACACGAAAAATATTCAGCGGTAATAAAAAATATTGAGGGTAATTTAGAAATCATTAATTCATCGCATGAAGCTGAACTAATTGAAATGGCAGAATTAGAACTTGATGATTTAAAAAAACAAAAAGAAATTATGGAAGAAGATATTAAGGCTTTGCTGCTTCCAAAAGATCCAAATGATGATAAAAATATTATAATGGAGATTCGTGCCGGTACAGGCGGAGATGAAGCTGCGCTGTTTGCAAATGATCTTTTTAGGATGTACACACGTTATGCAGAAATCTGCGGATGGAAATATGAACTAATTGATTTAAATGAAACAGGTCTCGGCGGAATTAAAGAAGTCGTGTTTTCAATAACCGGACAAAGTGTATATGGAAATCTAAAATTTGAATCAGGTGTTCATCGTGTGCAGCGTGTTCCTGAAACTGAAGGCAGCGGAAGAGTTCACACATCCGCAGCCTCCGTAGCTGTAATGTTAGAAGTTGAAGATGTTGAAGTTGATGTGAATATGAACGATGTTAAAATTGATATTTTTAGATCTGGTGGAGCAGGTGGGCAGAATGTGAACAAAGTTGAAACTGCGGTTAGAATGACTCATATTCCAACCGGACTTGTAGTTCAATGCCAGGATGAAAGATCGCAATTAAAAAACAGAGTTAAAGCAATGAAAGTTTTAAAAGCCAGGCTTTATGATCTTGAATTAAAAAAACATAATGCCGAACAATCTGCTTTAAGAAAAGCGATGGTTGGAAGCGGTGATAGAAGTGATAAAATAAGAACTTACAATTATCCACAAAATAGAATTACAGATCATCGAATTGGACTTACATTATATAACTTATCAAATATAATGGAAGGACATTGTGAAGAGCTAATTGAGCAGTTAAAGATTGCGGATAAAACTGAAAAACTTCAAGCAGTTGATACAGAATAATAATTTTTTTATTCCAGTTATGATTGACTGTTTTTTACACTTATCAAAATTAAACTAATATCGTCATCGTATTCTGATCCTGTGAACTCATCAAACTTCTTTTGGATTACTTCAAGCGGGTTTTCATCGGGCTTTACATTTTTTATTATCTCATAAAGTCTGTGCTCTCCAAAACTTTCTAAAGTTTTAGCACGTGAATCAGTAATTCCATCTGTGGTTAAGTAAACTTGTTCGCCTTCTTTAAGCTGCAAAACATTGTCTTCATACTCACCCATTTTAGAAAAGCCGAGCAACAATCCTTTGGATTTAATACTTAAAAGTTCGCCATTAATATTTTTATAAATAATTGGAATATCGCCCGCACCTGAGTATTTCAGTTTGTTAGTTTTATTATTAATAATTATAACAGAAAGTGTAGCAAATACTTCAGAAATTTTTGTATCACCATAAACCGTTAGATTTACTTGCTGCAGTATTTCGGAAGGAGAATATTCTTTAGCATTCTGTAAAACGCTTCGCAGTGCACTTCTGATATATCCAGCGTAAGCATAAGCAAAATACCATGCGCCCCATTTTTTGCCCATCACATCTCCAAGAATTATTACCAGATTATTTTCATCAAGTTGATAATAATCCAAAAAATCTCCGCCAGGAATTCCTTTAAAGGGTATATGCATGTGCGAAATTGAAAACCCATCAAACACGGGGAAAGTATCGGGAACAACCTTGGTTCTAAGCGAGCTTGTTGCTTCTTGCAGCTCCGAAATTACTTTTTTTCTTTCATTGCCAAGACTTTTTATTATTGCCGAAACTTTTGCAACTACTAATTTTGGTCCGGCAGTTTTAACAACATAATCTGTTATTGCTAAATCGTAGCCTTCCAAAATATCTTCTTCGCTACCCTTTGCAGTTAGAAAAATAAAAGGAATATCTTTTAAAGATGGAATTTCAAGAAGCATTCTTCTAAATTCAAAACCATCTACTTTTGGCATCATTATATCAGAAACAATAACATCTGGAATATTAATTTTAATAATTTCCATTGCTTCATCAACACTGTTTGAAACTGTACAATCATATCCGGCTTTTTCGAGATTATATTTAAAAAGTCTGGACATTGAAGTATCATCATCAACAAATAAAATTTTAGGAGTTACTTCATCAAAAGATTTTTTTAAACTTTTTCTTATTCCATAAGTTCTGTAGATATCTGATCTTCTGATTAACGCCTGTGTTTTTAATATTAATTCTTTAATATCAAAAGGTTTTGTAATGATATCATCGCCGCCTGATTCAACAGCTTTTGATTTATCTTCAAGTGTGTTTTTTGCGGTTACAAATATGAATGGAAGAAATCTATGATTTTCATTCTCACGTACTTTTTGGCAAAATTCAAAGCCATCCATGCCTTCCATTGTTACATCGGAAAGCACAAGATCTATTTTTTCAGTTTTCAGAATATCAAAAGCCTGGTAGGGATTTTCGGCTTCAAAGGGAATGAAGTTGTTTAAATTCAAATGATGAGTAATAAGTTTTCTTATAGTTTTGTCATCATCAATAATTAAAACTGATCTTTTTTCGGATTCGGACATCTATTAACAACTTAGTTTATAATCTATTTGATGAATATGTTTTATCATACTTGAAAATTAAATTGAGCAAATAATTAATTACTTAAAACTTTGAACCGCTTCGTCGCTTGATTTGAAAGATTCAAAAACACGATACATTCTGGTTAACTCAAACATCGAGTGCACGGCTGGTTGAAATCCTACCAATCGAAGATCACCGCCAAGTCCTGTTAATTTTTTTAATGAAACTACAAGGCTGCCAAGGAAAGTAGAATCGATAAACTCGCAAGTTGAAAGATCTACAACTATTTTTTTAAAGCCTCTTTGTATTTCATTTACCAGCACTTGTTTAAATTCTTCGGCTTCAACTAAAGTTGCTCTTTTAAGATTTACCGTCAATACGATAACATCATCTAAATCTTGTCTAAAAAATTCCATATTATTTTTTCCCTCTACTCTGTTGATCTGTTTTCGATTTTATACTTGTCCATCAGCCTGTAAATTGTTGCTCTGCCAAGCTGTAATCTTTTGGCTGCTTCAACAATATTTCCATTTGTAATATTTAAGGCATGTCTTATGGATTCTTCTTTTAATTTTTCAAAAGGGATTACGGTTTCATCACTGAATAGTGGACCCGTATATTCAACTCCTGTGGAGCTTTCACCCGATCTTAAATGTGCCGGTAAATCATCAACATCAATTGTATCCTTATCGGTAATAATTAAACATCGTTCGATTGTGTTTTCTAATTCTCTAACATTTCCGGGCCAATTATATTCGTAAACAAGTTTTAAGGCACGTTTAGTAAATCCTTTAGATACTTTCTGAAGCTTTGCACTAAATTTTTGAATGAAATGTTCTGATAAAATCAATACATCGCTTTTGCGTTGTCTTAATGGCGGAATTGAAATAGGAAAAGAATTCAATCTATAATAAAGATCTTCTCTAAACTCTTTATTCTCTACGGCTTTTTTCAGATCTCTGTTTGTTGCAGAAATTATCCTCACATCAGTTTTAATTAATTCTGTTCCGCCAACTCTTTCAAATTCTTTTTGCTGTATTACACGAAGTAATTTAGCTTGAAGCAGCATTTCAAGTTCGCCAACTTCATCTAAAAATATTGTTCCGCCTTTTGCAATTTCAAATTTACCAAGCTTGCGTGCGTGTGCGCCGGTAAATGATCCTTTTTCATGACCAAACAATTCGCTTTCCAAAAGTTCACGAGGAATTGAGGCACAATTGACTACAACAAACGGTTTATCTTTTCTCTGTCCATTATAATGAATTGCGCGTGCAATAAGTTCTTTACCTGTACCGCTTTCACCATAAATTAAAACCGTAATATCATTGTGCAGTACTTTTGTTACAAGCTTAAAAACATCCTGCATTTTTCCATCTGATGAAATAATGCTATCAAAACTGTATTCTTTTTTTACGTTCTCTTTTAAATTTTGCAGTTCACGAGTAAGATCATAATTTTTTATAGAATTTTTTATTGCAAGTTCTAACTTTTGCTGATCGATCGGTTTTGTAAAATAATCAAACGCTCCGTATCTAAGGGCTTCAACAGCCACTTCTATGCTGCCTTGCGCAGAGAGCATTATAACCGGAATATTATCATCAAACTGCTTAATACGTTTAAGCGTTTCAATTCCATCCATTCCCGGGAGCATAATATCTAAAAGAATTACATCCGGTTTTTTGCTAAGATTTTTTAAAGCATCTTCCGCTGTTGCAAAAGTTTCTACTTGATACTTCCATTTATCTTTAGCCCAATAACTAAGCAATTTTGAAATTGCTTGTTCATCATCAACAATAAAGATCAGTTTTTCCACTTTTCTATCCTATTTTTTCTAGTCTCGAACATTCTTTAGTAGTTTTATCAAAACAGAGGTTCCTTTATTGGTTTCGCTCTGAATACTGATTAAACCCTTATGCAAATCTACAATTTGTTTTACAAAAACCAATCCCATCCCCGCGCCAGAAATATCAGAATCAGAACGGTTAACTCTATAAAATTTTTGAAAAAGGAACGGCAGATCTTTTTCAGGTATGCCAATTCCGGTATCTGTAATAACTATTTCAACTTCTCTGAACAGATTATTCAATATAACCTTAATTCTTCCGCTTTCTTTAGAAAATTTGATTGAGTTTTCTAATAAGGAATCTAACGCTTGCAATAAGCGCTCTTCATCCGCTTCAATCAATATCTCTTCATAAGGCGCTTCTAATGTTAGAATAAGATTTTTTGCCGATAATGCTTCTTTACTATTATCGATCATTCGCTTAATTATTTTAACAATATTAACCTTAGATTTATTAAGCGCAATCCTTCCCGTTTCCATTCGAGATATATCCAAAACATCATTTATCAGTTTTGCTAATCTCTTACCTTCATTAAGTATAATAAGATTAAACTCATTCCGCATTTCCATTGGCATATTTGGATCGGATGCAATAGTTTCAGAAAATCCAACAATAGAAGCAAGCGGTGTACGCATTTCGTGCGAAATGTTAGAAACAAATTCGCTTTTCATTTTATTCAATTCATCTAACATCATTCTGTGGTGTGATGATCTTGCTCTTTCTAAAGTTATAAGTCTTTCGGCTTCCATCAATTTTGGTTTAATAACTGCCAACTCGTTTTCAAGTTTTCTTTGTAGCGTTACTTCTTTTCCCACACCAAGCAGACCAATAATTTTATTTTCTCTTCGTATCGTTTTAATGCTAATCTGATAACGATTTATTTTTTCATATCTATTTACAAGCGAGGCTTCAAAAAAGGAGTTATCATTTTTAAGCGCAAGATTTATTGAGGCATTTACAAGCTGCGTGTGCATCGGATCAATCAAATCCATAAAGTGTTTACCAATTAATTCCTCGGCAGTATAATCTAAGGTTGATGCTCCAAACTGATTAATGGAAAGAATTGAACCTCCTTCATCAAGAATAAAAAATAATTCCCTTGCTACATTAAAAAGACCGAGAAAAAGCTCTTTCCAGTCTCCAAGTTCAAGTAATTTTTCAAGATCAAAGTGATTTGATGATCCTAAATTTGTTTTTTCATCCACTAATTTTTCGAACATCGTTTAATAAGTGATTACTATAAAATCCTATTGAATAACGGGTTAGAAAATAGCAAGTTTGTGATTGGAAATCAATCGTTGATGAGAACTAAATAAAGTTTACTTATAGCTTAATTATTGATTTTTTCTTTCTGAAGCGCGTCATAATATTTTCTAATAAGCTCTTCATAATCTTTGTTGTAACCTTCCTGTACTGCTCGATTCAACTCATCTTTTAATTTTTCTTTTCCTTTTTGATTAGAAAGATTTAATTCGGCTGGACTGTTGCGTGTAAAATTATTTCCGCTTTCAGATTTTCTCTCCTTTTCAAAATCTCTTTCATTAATAGATTTTTGCGCATCCAAAAGTTTTGATAAAATCTTTTCCTGTTTCTGAATCAGATCATCGCTTAACTTTTCTGTATTCATATCGGTTACAACTTCGCGCATTTGATTAACAATATTTTCAAGATCAGCCGGAATTTTTTTAGACTCACCGCTTTGCTTTGCTTCTTTATTCAACTGCTCAAGTGATTTTTGAATCATCTGCTGTTGTTGTGCAAGTCTTTGCATTTGTCCTTGTTGCTCAGGGGATAATTGACCTTGCTGCATTTGTTTTAGCATTTGAGTCATATTATTTAAGTCCATTTGCTGTCCGCTCATTTTTTGTAACTGCTGCATAAGCGACATCATTCCGCCGCTTCCGCTGCCGCCCTGCATCATCGATTCAAGTGAACTCTTCATCATATTTGCAGCTTCATTCAAATGCATCATCGCATCGCTTTGCGAAAGAGTAGCCATACTTCCGTTTCTGTTCTGCATCGATTGCATTGACTGATTCATCTTTTGATTTGCATTGCCGAGCGCTTTTCCCATTTCAGGTGAGATTGCAAAAGTTTTTTGTGATAATTCCGACATCTGCTCTAATAGTTTGTTAAGATTTTTCTTAATCTCATTTTGCTTCTGAAGATTTTCTTCAAACTGTGATGAATTCGGATCAACATTTTGCAGTTTATTTTTTAGTTCTTCCTGTTGTTTTGATAAAGACAAAATATTATCAAGAATGCGCATCATATCTGTAAAAGTTTGCATCTGATTTTCCTGCTGCATCTGTTCCTGCATTTGCTGCATAGATGATTTCATCTGCTGCATATTTTTAGAAAGCTGTTGCTGATTTTTTTGTGCCTTTTGTTTTTGATTTTGCTTTAAATCTTGTTTTGCCTGGTCAGAAAGTTCCTCGTTTTTTTGTTTCTCAAATTCTTCCTGCAGCTTTTCCATTTCTTCATTCGGCATATCTTTAAGTTCGCTCATTTTATCTTTAAGCTCATCCATCTTCTCTTGCAGTCTATCAAGCTCTTTAGAAATTTCATCCTGCTTTTTTGTTAATTCATCATTTTGCTTTTGATTATTTAAATCGCTTTGCTTTGTTTGCTCATTAAGTTCATTTTGTTTCTGTTCAAGATTTTCTGTTCGTTTAATCATCTCATCCATTTTTTGTTCAACTTGAATTCGCTTCAACAAATTCATAGTTCGCTCAATACTTTTCTTGAATTTCTCCTCATCCATTTTCATCTGGTTCATTGCATCCTGTGTTTGATTGCGATTCATCTTTTCAAGTGCATCCTGCATTTTCTGCATCGCTTTCTTCATTTCATCACTCGTCATCTCATCCATCAACTTTTGCAATTCCATATACTTTTCAAGTGTTTCTTCAGAAAGTAATTGATTTTGCTGAAGTTCGTTTTGCATCTGTTTTAATTGGTCGCTTGCAGCTTCCATTTTTTCCTGAAGCTTTTCAAACTTATCCAACGCTTGTTCAATTTTTTCTTTTTCCTCCCAGCTAATTTCTTGTTTATCCTGTTTTAAATCTTTATCAATTTTTTCTAATTCTTTTTTTAGTTCTTCAGCTTCTTTTAAAGTTTCCTTCATTTCATCTTGAACATTATCTTGAGTTTCATCAGCGTTAGCCAAAATTTCATCAAGCGAAGGAACTCGCACATTGATGATTTGCGTTTTTGCAGATTTTGGTCCGCTAATATTATCGTTATCAAATATTTCCAAGTAAAAAGAATAAACATCATTAACAGCGGGATTTATTTGAGTAAGATTCCAAATATGATCTACGATTTGTTCTTTTATTTTTTTATCGATAGCAATTTCTAAAGTAGCAAATTTTTCCTGCACAGGTTCATATCTTGAAGACGTAAGTCTGTAATTAAGATTAAGTTTTGAAAAACCATAATCATCATTTACCCTAACTTCAATTGCAACTCTGCTGTCGTTAGCAAGATTTATATCTTGTTTTGGATACGATAATTCAATGGTCGGATTGCCATCATAATTTGCTTTGATATAATATCTAACCGGCTGAAGATTTTGATTTTCATTTAAATCATTTAATAAAATTACATAAGAATTATCTTTCCTGATTTTAAAAGATCCTTTAACCAAATTATTGTGCACAGTCAAGTTCGTTTTAGTTGAGTCTTCAAATTCAATGTACGCAGATTTTAATTCTTTGTTTGATAATAGACTAATATCAACTGTACTTCCAATTAGCGCAGAGATATTTCCGTTATCCTTTTGTTCGATAATCGGAATGCCTGAATAGCCTGGTGAAATAACTTTTACATCCATCGATCTTATAACCGGACGATCAATAACGTTAATTTTAAACTCTTCACTTTTTATATCTTCAGCAGAAGCAAAATAATTTAAAGATGAGCGAAGCTGCTGGATCGAAAATTTGTAATTACCCACGGAATCTTTTTGAAGTTCGTGTTCTTCAAAATTTGTTTGCGATTCTTCTCGCGTTAGTAAAAATATTTTTTTAGGAATTTCACCTTTAACCCGAATAACAAAATCAACGCTTTCTCCTTTTGTTATATCTGTATTACCGGGAAAAACTTCAAAATAAAATTTTGCTGGTGGAATAAATTCTTTATTAAAATTTATCAATCTGTTTGATGCAGCCTGCAAGCCGGGAACGGTAATAAAAAGTAAAGCAGATAAGATTATTAGAGATAAAAAATAAACTGAAAACTTTTTAACTTTAGTAAAATCAACAATACTTTCAAAGCTGATTGGCTTTGCTCTTTCATAAACATTTTTAAATGCCGCATCAAGTAAATTTGTTGAGTAAAGTGATTTTGATTTATCAGTAGAAACAAGCTGCATTGCGTTTAAAAGATCGTCTTTAATCTCTGGGAAATATTTTCCCACCTTGTTTGCAGAATAAAAATAATCCCACTTTTTAAATACATTAAAATATTTTAAGAGTGGAATTAGAATCAAATAACTCACCGATCCAATTGCAGTAATAATAAAAATAAAAAACAAAATAGTTCTAACTAACGATTTTAAGTTTGCAGCTAATTCTATCAAACTAAAAAAAGTGAAAACTGCGAGAATTATTATTGAAGTGAGTAATAATCCTTTTAAAAAAAGTGCAGCGTACTCTTTTTTGATAAGTAATTCTAATTTGTTAATTATTTCTTTGTAAAAACTAGTATTCATTTTTATTTACTTAAAGCATAAACAATAATATTAGTACCAAACTTAAGCGCTTCTTCTCTTTTATTTTGCGGATCGTTATGAACTTCAGGATCAGCCCAGCCATCGCTGGGATTTGATTCGTAAGTATATAACACAGCTAATTTTTCTCCATTAAATATTCCAAAAGATTGCGGAGGTTTTTTATCATGCTCATGAGTTTTAGGTGTTCCGTTTTCAAACTTATAAAAAATATTAAATATCTTATTACTGAACGGTAACTCTATAAAATTTTTTTCGGGGTAAACCTTTTTCATTTCTCTGCGTATTGCTTTATCCAAACCATAGTCATCATCAATGTAAAGAAATCCGCCGTTATCTAAAAAGGTTCTTAAGCGTTTTGCCTCATCGGATGAGAGCACAATATTTCCATGACCCGTTAAAAATAAAAATGGATACGAAAAAATTTCATCCGATGCAACATCAACAAATTTATATTCCGCTTTTACTTTAATGTTTGTATTTGCTTGCACAAATTTTAAAAGATTTACTTCTGCGGATGGGTCATTGTACCAATCACCGCCGCCGCTGTACTTAAGACGCGCAATTTGAAATCCTGTTTCATTTTGTGCGTCTAACGATACTGCAAATAATAATACAAAAAGTAAAATGGTTTTCTTTATAGTCATTATGATTTAATATATTTACACATAAAGTAAGTGCAATTTAGAAAAATAGTACCAAATTATAAGTAGAATAATCGGAGTTTTATAATGCAAAAATATTGGCTCATAAAATCAGAACCGGAATCTTTTTCGCTTAACGATTTGAAGAAGAGCAAAAATCAAACAACTTTTTGGGATGGAGTAAGAAATTATCAGGCAAGAAACTTTTTGCGTGATGAAATGAAAAAGGGTGATAAGGTTTTATTTTATCACAGCAACTCCAATCCGCTTGCTGTTATTGGGATTTGTGAAGTTGTAGAAGAAGGATATCCTGATCACACACAATTCGACCCTGATAGCAATCATTATGATCCAAAAGCTGATCCAAAAAATCCAGCATGGATTATGGTTGATGTTAAATTTGTAAAGGAATTTAAAACTCCTGTTACTCTTGATGCAATTAAATCAAATCCAAAACTAAAAAATATGAGATTGGTAGCTCGTGGAAACCGGTTATCTGTTATGCCTGTTACAAAAGATGAGTTTGATGAAATTGTGAGGATGGGAAATTAAAAATCATAAATCATTCTAATCTGTGCTGATCCGTGAAATCCGTGTCATCCGTGTTCTATTATTTTTTGCATTAGAAAATGCGGAATCACTCCAAACAAAGTATGTGATTCTTTCACAACTTTATAACCATTTCCTTCGTAGAACTTAACAGCATTATCACGAGCGTGAAGAATAATTTTTTTTGCACCTTTTTCAATTGCGATATTTTCTAATTCTTTTAAAACTATCGAACCAATTCCCTTTCCACGCCAATTTTCTTCAACCGCCATAGAACGGATTTGGGCTTCAGTTTCAGAATTAAAATGAACTCTTCCAACTCCAACCGGGATTTCATCAACTTCACAAACCATAATAGGAAAAGCTTTTGATTCTATCTCATCAACTTCACTTCCTCTTGGCTGATTCCAGGGAGCGCGTAGAATTCGCCAGCGCAAATCTCGATATCTTTCAAATTCTTCTTCTGTTTGTGGTGGTCTTATAATCATCAATTATTCAATAAATTATCATCATCAATATCAGCACGATTTAATGCGGCTGGCGGTAAAGATTTACTTGCTTTTGCTCCAAGCTGTTTCATTTTTTCGACTCCAGAAATCAAATTCCCCCTTCCATCGTGTATTTTCTTCATCGCATTTTCATAAGAATCTTTTGCGGAATCTAATCTCTTGCCAACATCTAAAAGATCATTATAAAAATTCACAAACTTATCGTAAAGCGTTCCAGCTTGTCGAGCAATCTCCATCGCGTTTTTATTTTGATTTTCCTGACGCCAAATACTTGATATAGTTCTTAATGTTGCAAGTAATGTTGATGGACTGACAATTACAATATTCTGTTCAAATGCATCTGTAAAAATAGAAGGATCATTTTGCACAGCGTAAGCAAAGGCTGGTTCGATAGGCATAAACATCAACACAAAATCTAAACTTTCTATCTGATAAAGATTTTGATAATTCTTTCCGCTAAGGTTTTTTATGTGTGCACGAATGGAATTTATATGTTCTCTCAATCCAAGCTGTTTTTGATGTTCATCTTCTTCAGAAATAAATTTTTCATATCCGATAAGCGAGACTTTGGAATCGATAATTATACTTTTATTCTCAGGTAAATTTATAATTACATCCGGCTGGAATCTTCTTCCTGATTCTGCGGTAATACTCTCCTGAACAACATATTCTCTACCTTTTACAAGTCCGGATTTTTCAAGAATGCTTTCAAGAATAAACTCGCCCCAATTACCCTGTGTTTTGCTTTGCCCCTTTAATGCTGTTGTTAAATTCTTTGCTTCCTGGGTTATCTGCTGATTCATTTCCTTAAGTGATTGAAGCTGTTCTTTTAAAGAAGCATTTCCTTTTATATTCTCTTTATTGGTCTCATCAACTTTTCTTTCGAAATCAGAAATTTTTTCTTTTAATGGATTTAAAATCTCACTTAGCTTTTCTTTGTTCTGTTCAGAAAACTTATTGCCTTTTTCTTCAAAGATTTTGTTAGCAAGATTTTCAAATTCCGTAGTGAATTTATCCTGTAACTTTTCTACTTCCCCTTTTTGCTCTGCTAATTTTGTTTGAAGATTTGTAAAATCAGATTTGAGTGAAGAATTCTCAGCATTGAGTTTCTCGGATTTTTCTCTTTCGATTTTCAAATCAGATTGAAGTGAAAGTTTATCATCTTCAAGAAGGTTGATATGCTTACTTAAACTTCCAGCTTCAACTTTTAATGAGTTGATTAGCTCGTTTAGTTTGTTTGCTTCTTCAATCGGAATTGTTTTTTTGGTTTTAAAAAATAAAAACGCAATTACAAATCCAATTACCAAACCGATTATGAGATATATTATTTCCATTTTAATCCTTAATATTTTTCACGCAAAGACGCTAAGTCGCAAAGAATTATAAATTATTTACAATTCTTTTAATACCATCTTTTATTAATGCTTCGTTAAAATTAATTAACAGCCCCAATTTGATTCCGGATAATTTCAAATAAGTTAAAAGTTGTTTACTGTGGACTGGTGCTATAGCCTCGATGGATTTTAATTCAATGATAATTTTATTTTCTACAATTATATCAGCTCTAAAACCTAATTCCATTTTAATATCATTATAAATAACAGGAATTCCCTTTTGCCTCTCTATCTTCAGCCCTCTACTTATAATCTCATAACTTAACACTTCTTCATAAACAGATTCTAATAATCCTGGTCCTAATTTAGTATGAACTTTAAAACAACAATCAACTAAGATTTTTGAAATTTCATTTTCATTCATATTCTTACTTTGCGGCTCTGCGTCTTTGCGTGAAATTTTTAATGGTTAAATTTAGGTATAAGAATAGAAAAAGTGGAAAACTATTAAGGCTAAATTTTATTTAAATCAATTTAAGTGATTTATAAAGTGCGCCGCCAATGCTGTCGGAAATCGCGCCTGTAACTGATGATAAACAATTTGGCAAATCATATAAATATAAAACTCCGAGAAAAGCAAAAATTAATGCTTCTTTGTAATTTATTGTTTGATCATCCGGAATATAAATAGTGCAATTAGGTGCATTATTTTTTATTCGCTCAATTAAAAATTTATTAAATGCTCCCCCGCCTGTTATAATTATTTTTCCTTCTGGAATGTTTTTACTAATCTGAATTGCAATATGTTCACAATAAGTAGCGAGTTTATCTTCAACATTTAAATTGAATGAATCAATTAAAGGTAAAAATTCCTTTTCAACATCTTCTCTAGCTAAAGATTTTGGACCATGGCTTTTATAAAAATTTAATTCATTTAAACTGTCTAATAATTTGATATCAATATTTCCTGATCTTGCGGTCATTCCATCTTCATCAAAATCTTTTCCAATTTTCATCATATAATAATTAAGCACAAAGTTTACAGGGCAAATATCATAAGCTATTCTTTTTCCATTTTTATTGAATGATATGTTTGAAAAGCCGCCAAGATTTAAACAGGAGTCGTAATCTGAAAAAAGTAACTTATCGCCGATTGGAACAAGAGGAGCACCCTGTCCGTTTAGAGCAACGTCTAAGCTTCTAAAATCACAAACAGTACTAATCCCGGTTTCAGCCGCTATATTAGCTCCGTTACCGATTTGATATGTCAATTTCTTCTCAGGCTGGTGAAAAATTGTATGCCCATGAGAAGCAATTATTTCAGGTTTGGCAGAATAAGTATCTAAAAATGTTTTTACTGATTTACCTATAAAAATTCCAAAGTCTGTATTCAATTGTACAAAAAAATTTGCATCCATTAAATGTGCATTTGCAATTTGCATTTTTAGTGGCTGCGGATAATTAATACATTGAGTTTCAATAATTTTATAAAACCATTTAGAATCTTTTTGAATAAAATTTGCATAACAAATATCTAACCCATCCAAAGAAGTTCCGGACATAACACCAATAACATTAATGTCAATTTCCAGATTGCTCTGATTCATCTATTTGTTCCGGATTTAAGTGCAATTCCCATTCATCAACATGAGTTAAAGTAAACACACCATTTTTTATAAATGGATCATCTTTAAAAAGATTTCTAATCGAGCTTTCATTTCTTCCGTTTGCAATCACAATTAGTTTTGACTGATCTTTTAACGTCCCGCCCATTGTTACTTTATGCTGTAAAAAAAGTTTATCAGAAAACTTAGAATGCTTTTCCCAATTTGTTTGATCGCGAAAACCTTTTTCAGATTGATATTTCGGTCCGTGTTCAAATGTTAGTAAAAATGTTTTGTTCATATTGATCTCAACCAATTATTTAATATCTATTTTTATCGAAAGTTCATCTAACAAATTATTATTTAAAATCATTTCTTTTACCCTTTCAATATCCTTATAAATAATTCTATCATTTTCTAATGCTGGAACCGATTTGCGAACTATTTTATATGCGATGCTGCTGCCTGTTCCTGGTTTTAATGGTTTATGAAATTCCATACCCTGGCAGGCAGTTAATATTTCAATTGCTAAAACTGCTTGAACATTATTTAGAATTTGAAAACATTTTCGTGCAGCAATTGATCCCATTGAATTATGATCTTCCTGATTTGCAGAAGTTGGAATTGAATCCACACTCGCTGGATGTGCAAGAACTTTATTTTCTGAAACAAGTGCTGCTGCAGTGTATTGTACTATCATCAAACCGGAATTTAATCCGCCGTTCTTTGAAAGAAATCTTGGCAGGTTGCTAAGTGAACCGTTTAACATTCTTTCTGTTCTTCGCTCGGATACATTTGCATATTCCGATAGTGCGATTGCCATAAAATCCATTGCAAGTGCAATAGGCTGACCATGAAAATTTCCACCTTCAAGATGAGCTTCATCATCAGGAAAAATTAATGGATTATCATTAACAGAATTAAGTTCAATCTCAACTCTTGAACAAACATAATCAATCGAATCTCTTGAAGCCCCATGTATTTGAGGAATGCAGCGAAGTGAATATGAATCCTGTACCCGCGGATCATTTTCTCTATGAGATTCTCGAATCTCACTTCCCTTAATCATTGCAAGAATATTTTTTGCAACTGCAATTTGTCCGGGAAAAGGTCTTAGTTTATGCAATCGCAAATCAAAAGCGTTATCTGTTCCGCGTAATGTTTCGTGAGAAAGTGCGCCGGAAATATCTGCAATCTTTTCAAGTTTTTTTGCTTCGATACAAATGAAAGCTGCAAACGCCGTCATCATTTGAGTACCGTTAATTAAGGCTAATCCTTCTTTAGCCGCTAATTTAATCGGTGTTAGCCCAAACTTTTTTAATGCAGCAGTTGATTTTAAAACTCTAATTTTATGCGGATTATCTTTTATCACATCTTGATAAATCTGCGCTTCACCCTTGCCGATCATTGCAAGCACAAGATGCGAAAGAGGTGCAAGATCGCCGCTTGATCCAACAGAACCTTGAGAAGGAATAACCGGAATAATATTGTTGTTTATCATTGCAATTAAAAGTTCAAGTGTTTCAAGACGAATTCCCGAATGACCGCTTGCAAGTGCATTAACACGCAGCAGCATCATTATCTTTACAATAAACGGCGGCAGAGGTTCACCAACACCGGTTGAATGGCTTATGATTAAATTTTCCTGAAGCTTCTCAATATCTTTTTTAGAAATTGAAACATTTGCAAACTCGCCAAAGCCTGTTGTAACACCGTAAATTATTTCCCCCTCATCAACCCATTTATTAATAAGCTTTCGTGCTTTTATTACTTTCTTTTTAGATTCATTTGACAATGACACTGTTGGATTTTCCAGCAGGAAAAAATTTATTTTCTCAAGTGTAAGTGAACTGCCGTCAATAATAAGTTTTTTATCAGCCATAAATTATCTTCTTTATTTTTTCTGAATTTTGTTTACTTGTTTTGTAATGGATTTTTATCCCATCTTCATCATAATCTATCTTTAATACTTCTGCCAGAGAATGTATCTGCGAAACTTTTTTTGATTCATTCAACTGTAAAGTGATTTTAGTTTCAACAAATTGATCTTCAATTATTGTATTGAGTAAAGATTTTAATGCTGCAATGTTTATTCCACGTTTTGCAGAGATCATTATGCTGTCTTTGTGGGAGTTACGAATAAAATCGATTTTACTTTTATCTTTTATCAGATCAACTTTATTAAATATTCTAACAACTTTTTTATCCGCACTGCCAAATTCTTTTAAAGTATCTTCCACAACAATAAGATGATCCTCATAAAACGGGTGCGAAACATCAATCACGTGAAAAATAATATCAGCCTCACGCACTTCACTTAATGTACTTTTAAAAGATGCAACAAGCTGCGGTGGTAGTTTGCGTATAAATCCAACTGTATCACTGATAATGATTTTTTCTGTATCGTGCACATCAAGCGTTCTTGTAGTTGAATCAAGTGTTGCAAATAATTTATCTTCTGCAAAAACATCAGAGTTGGTTAACAAATTAAACAAAGTTGATTTGCCGGCATTAGTGTATCCGGCTATTGCAATTCGTGTTGAGTTTTTTCTTCCTGCACTTTGGGTAACTCTGTGTGATTCAATTTCAGTAAGTTTTTCTTTTAAATGTGCAATTCTTGTACGAATAATTCTTCTATCAGTTTCAATCTGAGTTTCACCGGGACCCTTAGTGCCAATACCGCCATATTGCTTTGATAAGTGAGTCCAGGCACGTGTTAAACGCGGTAAAAGATATTGAAGCTGTGCAAGTTCAACCTGAGTTTTTGCTTCTTTACTTTTTGCACGCGAAGCAAAAATATCGAGTATCAATCCGCTTCTATCAATCACTTTTCGTTTGAATAGATCAGAAAGGTTTCTTACCTGTACGGGGGACAAATCATCATCAAAAATAACTATGTTGATGTCGTTCAATTCAACAAGCTGTGCAAGTTCTTCTGCTTTGCCTTTTCCAATGTAATAAGCAGAATCCATTCTTGCTTTGCTCTGGACTATCTTAAAGATTGTTTCTGCTCCCGCAGTGTTAGCAAGTTCTTCAAGCTCGGCAAGATGTTCTTCAACAACTTCTTTGCTATATTGTTTTGTATCAAGTGCAACAAGCATTGCACGTTCAATTACTTTTTTTGTTATTTCTATCATAATCTTTTATTGATTGTCATTGCGAACGAGCCTGCCTATCGGCAGACAGGTCTTCGAGTGAAGCAATCTACCATATTTATTTGGCGGATTGCTTCGTCCCAATGGGATTCACAATGACGTTACTGGATTCCTGCTAAATCTTTTTTAGTATTTCTTGCAATTGTCATTTCAATCAAAGCTAATATTATTGCAACAAGCAAAAAATATCTCCACAACTCACTGCCAAATCTTGCTTGTAGAATTTTTTCCGTGATATTACTTTCTTTATCAATCGGAACATAATTGCCATCAAACTTTATTTCTTTTAGATAATTTTCAAAATCATTTTCATCTGCATAATTAGTCTTTGATTCAGCAGGATCAGTGTTAATTGAAATATTATCTATCAATTTGTCCCCTGAATAAAATTTATAATTACCTGCCACGTTTGTATTTGAGTAAGCTAAATAATCTCTCGATGAATTCTCATTAAGATTGATGAACTCTTCAGATTTATCTGGTTTAACAATTTTTATTTGTGATGAATTTTGATTTCTTAAATTAATATTAACTTCTTCACCTGCAATAAAAATGTTTTGATCTCTTTCTTTTGATGAAAGATATGCAACTGATTTATTCATTAACGGAGCAAAAATACTTTTAATCGGAAAATCACTCCAGGTTAAAACCGGTGCACAATTAAATACCAGAATTTTACCTTTGCCAAATCTAATCTCACTTAAAAATGATGAACCATCAACCAAAGAAATTATTTGATTGCCTGCTGATGAATTTTTGTAATATGCATTTATCTCAGGTGATTCATATTTTTTCTTTTCATCATTCTGAAAGACGTTTTGAAAGATAGGATGATTGAAATCAGTTTTATCAAACTTTATTTTCAAATCATTACTGTTCACCTTCCCAACAAAAGATGAGTTCACTCCTAATCCCAACTGAGAATAAAATTGATTCAGTGTTGATTGATCAGGAACAGATGAAGGAAACAAAAACAATCCACCGCCGTTTTGAATGTAATTTTTTATGAGTTCAATTCCAGATATTAAGCTATTTGCTGAAAAAATTATTGTCTGATATTTATTTAATTGCTGCGAACTTAATTGATTTATATTTTTTCTTTCAATTAAATACTTCGTTTCACCCGTTGTTTGCAATGCTAAATCAACAAAGGATAAATCATTATTATTTTCCGCAAACAATCCAACAGAAATTTTTTCCGGAATAAACAAACTTGCAAACCGTTTGTTATCCTGTTCAATTTCATCAGTTTCAATTTCAGCAGTTACATCAATAAATCCTGTGGATTTTGGAACTGCTTCTATCTCAACATTTGTTGATTGCCCTGCTTTCACATCGAAACTTTTTTGCGCTGCTCTTTCGTTATCTAAAAATAATGACACGACAGCACTGTTTACATCCTGATTTGAATTATTTGTAACCGTGATTGAAAAGCTAACCGGTTTATCTTTTTCAAAAATTTGATTGTTAATTTTTAAATCATCAACCGAAAGATTAAAAACATCCTTATCAGATAAATCAAACGAGTAAAGTTTAACGCTTTCGTTAAGTAATTCGCTTAAATCGTTTGTAATGTTTTTATTTATGATCTTATCCTTTTGAAAATCAGATAGAACATAAATTTCTTTATTAAAATTTTTACTCTCGGAAATCAGTTGTGCGGATTTTACAAGTGCGGAGTTTATATCACCGGATGTATAATTTAGATCTAATTGAACAGTAGTTTTCAAAAACTCTGATAGATTGGAAGTCAGTTTATTTTCTTTCTTTGGATTGGAAACCAAAATCAATCCAACTTCATCACCTTCCTGCAATTGAGAAACTACTTTATTAATAATTTCTTTCCCCTGATTAAAGTATGAACCTTTTTGATCAACAACGGACATACTAAATGTATCATCCAATATAAATATTGCCGTTGTTTTTGCAGCAGAAGTTGTTCCGCCTATTTGAAATGATTTTAAAGTCGGACGTGCAAAAGCCATAACTATAAATAAAATTATCAGCACGCGCAGAGCAAGAAGAATCCATTGCTTCAGTTTTATTTTTCTAATTTTATTTTTTTGCAGCTCTTTTAAAAATGCAAGCGTACTAAATTCAATCTTTTTAAGTTTTCTAAGATTGAATAAATGTATGATTACCGGAATGGAAGCGGCGAACAAACCAAATAAAATTGCGGGATTAAGAAAAATCATAAAAACTAAATTGTGTTACTTTTTTGATGTGCAAAAAATAACAATAATGATTTGAGAATACTATGCGATTTTTGAGTATAAAGTGATTAGTATATGGCACAGAGAAATATGCAATATTGGAGTGGTAGAATATTTTAATTTCGGGAACTGATTGCTGCGACAAACCTATACCTAATTTACCTTCCACCCAATTCCTCCTTTGATATACTGATTCAAAAAACTATTTTTAATGTTATAACACAGTAAATTATTTATAGGTTATGGGCGAAATACTAAAGCGATGGCTGAAGCAGACTAAGTTTGCAAATTTAGATCAAGAAGTTTCATTAAACATCTTTGTTACATCATATTTCTTACGATCAAAACACGAAGAGGTTTTAAGAAAATCCAGTTTAACAATGCCGCAATATAATGTGCTGAGAATTCTTAATGGCGTTTATCCAAAAGGTCATCCGCGCTTTGATATAATTAGCCGAATGATTGAACCCGCGCCGGATGTTACACGTTTAATTGATAATCTTTTAAAAGAAAAATTGGTTGAAAGATTTAATTCTGATACAGACAAAAGATTATCAATGACCCGCATTACAGAAAAAGGCATAAAACTTTTAGAAAAAGTAAAACCGGAAATTGATTCATTAGGAAGTTTTATTTCCACTGCTCTGTCCAACACAGAAAAGAAAACTCTTTCTGATCTGTTGGAAAAAATTTATGGGGCTGAAGTAAAATAAAGCTAATCCATTGCGAGCTTTGTGTTGTTTTTTCTTTGTGAACTTCTGGCAAAGCCATCCCTTTTGGAGTGGTTTTTCTTTTTACCACAAAGAACTCAAAGGTTTTCACCAAGTACACAAAGAGTTTTTCAATATTAGTTCCCAATAAAAAATAAAAAAGGCGACTCAAATTTGAATCGCCTTACTAAATAGTGTTTCATAGTCGCAGGAAAGTATTCCTGCGCTACGGTTATTTTTGTTTACTTGCAATTAAATTTAATGCACTGCCTGCTTTAAACCATTCAATCTGGGCTGCGTTAAATGTTTGATTCAACATTACTTCATCTTTACTTCCATCATTATGCTTAACAATCATTTTCACTTGCTTTTCAGGTGCCAAATCTGAAATTAATAAATCAACTTTATCATCTTCTTTTATTTTATCATAATCTTTAGGATCAGCAAAAGTTAGCGGCAGCATTCCTTGTTTCTTTAAATTTGTTTCGTGGATGCGCGCAAAACTTTTTACAATAATTGCTCTGCCGCCAAGAAATCTTGGTTCCATTGCAGCGTGCTCACGCGATGAACCTTCGCCGTAATTTTCATCACCAATAACAACCCAGTTTACACCTTTTGCTTTGTATTCGCGTGCAACTTCGGGAACTGATTTTGTTTCTCCCGTAAACGTATTTTTAACTTTTCCTGCTTCTTTTGTAAAAGCATTTATAGCACCTATAAACATATTGTTAGAAATATTATCAAGATGTCCACGAAATTTTAACCACGGTCCAGCCATTGAGATATGATCTGTTGTACATTTACCAAATGCTTTTAACAAAACAGGAAGATCAACTAAATCTTTTCCATCCCATGGAGAGAAAGGAGTTAACAATTGTAATCGTTCACTCTTTACATCAACCTTAACATCTACTTTACTTCCATCTTCTGCAGGCGCAACAAATCCCGCAGCACCTTCATCAAATCCGCGCGGTGGTAACTCTTCTCCGGTTGGAGCATCCAGTTTTACCTTTTCACCTTTTTCATTTACAAGCTCATCTGTTATAGGATTGTAAGACAAACTACCTGCTATTGCAAGCGCCGTTGTAATTTCGGGTGATGCAACAAACGCAAGTGTTTCGGGATTTCCATCATTACGTTTTGCAAAATTTCTGTTAAAAGATGTTACGATTGTATTTCGTTCGCCGGTTTTAACATCCATTCTTTTCCACATTCCAATACAAGGTCCGCAAGCGTTAGCAAGAATTAAGCCTCCAATATCCGTTAAAGTTTTTAATTGTCCGTCTCTTTCAATTGTAGCACGAACTTGCTCTGAGCCTGGAGTAATTGTGTATTGTGATTTTGCTTTTAATCCTTTTGCAAGTGCCTGTTTAGCAATACTTGCAGAGCGATCAATATCTTCGTAACTGGAGTTTGTACAGCTTCCAATCAATCCAACAGAAATTTTATCAGGATAATTTTCACTCTTTACTGCTTCTTTCATTTTTGAAATAGGCCAAGCTTTATCAGGAGTAAATGGTCCGTTAAGATGCGGTTCAAGTTCACTTAAATTTATTTCAATTACCTGATCATAATATTTTTTTGGATCAGCAAACACTTCTTTATCAGCACAAAGTTCATCTGCTAAACCTTCTGCAAGCGCCGCAACATCAACACGTTTTGTAATTCTTAGGTAAGCTGCCATTTTTTCGTCAAACGGAAAAACAGAAGTTGTTGCACCAATTTCTGCACCCATATTACATATAGTTCCTTTGCCTGTGCAGGAAATTGAATTTGTTCCCTTGCCAAAATATTCTACAATAGCGCCCGTGCCGCCTTTTACAGTTAAGATGCCTGCAAGTTTAAGAATAACATCTTTTGCAA
>JAGOXU010000056.1 GCA_018059515.1 Ignavibacterium sp. | reverse complement strand
CTTATTGTTATTATAATTTCGGAAGCCCAGCAAGTGGAACTGAGACTATCACAAATAATAATTTTTCTAATATAACGGTTTCAACGGGTTCCAGCGGTTTGTATGGTATTTATACAAATACTGCTGTTGGACAAAACCGTGTTGCCAGTAATAATATTGTATCTAATTTAAACCATCTTGGTACAGGTGCAGTTTACGGTCTTTATGCTTTGAGTACAAATTCAAATCAAGTCGATAATAACACTGTTCACACTTTAAGTGGCGGTGGTACCTTGTATGGATTATATTTTAGCGGAACAAACCCGACTGTTTATAACAATAATGTTTATAATCTTACAACTTCCGGAACAACTTTGTATGGTCTTTACAATTCCGGAACAGGAACAACTAACTGTTATAAAAACCAGGTATATAATTTAACCAACAACAATGCTTCTGCAACGTTGTATGGATTTTATATAACAACCGGAACAAGCAATTATGTTTATAATAACTTTGTATCGGATCTTAAAGCTCCGAACTCAGCTTCATTAACCGGTTTAGTCGGAATGTATGTTTCCGCTGGAACCTCAATCGGGCTTTACTATAATACTATTTTCTTAAATGCAACAAGCGTTGGTGCAAATTTTAGTGCAAGCGGTATTTATGCCAGCTCTACTCCAACTGTTGATTTAAGAAATAATATAGTAGCTAACTTATCTACTCCAAATGGAACCGGGTTAGCTATAGCTTATAGAAGAAGTTCAACTACTTTAACAAGTTATTCAGCACTTTCTAACAATAATTCATTTTATGCTGGAGTTCCCTCTGCAACAAATTTGATTTATTATGATGGAACAAATTCAGATCAAACGTTAGCTGATTTTAAAACACGCGTAAGTCCACGTGATGCATCATCTTTCTCAGAAAACGTTCCATTCGTAAATTCAACAACAGCACCTTTTGATCTTCACGTAAATACATCAACTCCAACTCAAACAGAATCAGGTGGTACACCTGTTTCTTCTCCGATTGCAGTTGTTGATGACTTTGACGGAAACACAAGAAATTTAACTACACCAGATGTAGGAGCAGATGAATTTGCAGGTGTGGGATTAGACTTAGTTGCACCAATAATTTCATATTCGCCATTGTTAAATACAAGTTCTACAACTGTAAGAACACTTGCAGTTACAGTAACAGATGCAGGAAGTGGTGTTCCAACAACGGCTCCGGGCTGGCCTAATCTTTACTGGAGGATTAACTCGGGTGTCTGGTCAGCAGTTACACCAACATCAGTTACAGGCAGCATATATACTTTTGATTTTGGTGCTGGTGTAGTTTTGAGTGATATAGTAGAATATTATGTTGTTGCCCAAGATGGAGCAACTACACCAAATATTGGTGCATTTCCATCAGTAGGTGCTGGCGGATTTACAGCTAATCCACCTGCTGCTTCTACTCCGCCAACAACACCAAGTAGTTATGCGATTACAGCAGTCTCTCTAAGCGGTACATATACGGTTGGGCTTGCTGCATTCAATCGAATAACAGGTAATAACATTACTTTTGAAAAATCTGTTCAAAAAGTGATGAAAGATGTTTGGGTTGAAGTACCACAGGTTGTAGAGCAAGTTGAGAAAGGGAAAGAATCTCAAGTTACTGCTAATGAAATATCCGATAAACCTGCAGGTTATTTTAAATCAATGGAAGTTGAAGAGATTTCCTGGATTCCAATGCAAAACGGTAAACCATTTACAGGTGATCTGTTTGTTAAAAAATCAGAAAATCCTCAGATGAGTTTTCCTGATGGGATTGAAGGAATTTATTCAACTATTACAGCCGCAATTGCAGATCTAAATTCACGCGGTGTAAGTGGAACAACTACTTTTTCATTAGTTGATGCTACTTATCCAACGGAGACATTTCCGTTAATTGTAAATGTTGTAAATGAAAATAAACCAACTGCGGTTAATACATTTACAATCAAACCTGCAACAGGCATAACCGCTACCATTTCGGGTTCTTCTGCAGCCGGACCAGTACTGAGAATTCTGAATAGTTACGTAACAATAGATGGTTCCAATGCAAGCGGAACAACTCGTGATCTTACAATTGAGAATACAAGTACAACAACTCCGCAAATTATCCATATCGCATCTACAGGAACCAATCCCATAACAAATGTAACTGTTAAAAACAGTAATTTAATTAATGGTGCGAATACAAGCTCGGGATTGGTAATTACTGATATTGCGGGAACAGCCGGTTATTTTAATAATATCACTCTTCAAAATAATAGTGTTCAAAAAGCATATATTGGAATTTATTCTTTAGCTGCTGTTGCCGCTGGTAATGGAACGGGATTGTTGATCACCGGGAATGATCTAAATATATCTGGAGCAAATTCAATTCGCTTAGCAGGTATTTATGTTCAGGGTGTAGATGGCGCAACTGTTTCCTATAATAATGTTGGAAACTTTACAACATCAGATGCCTCAAATATTACCGGAGCATGGTTTGCAACCGGAACTGTAAATAGCAATATAACTAGTAATAATTTCGGTCCCATTAATTCAACAACTGGTGCACCGAGAGGAATCGCTATTTCTTCAGCAGTGCCAAATGCTAATATTGTCCTATCAGGTAACATAATAAATGAATTAACAACCAGTTATACTAGTGCCCCTTATGGTATATATGTATTTTCTACTACAACTGGTGTTACTGTGGAAAAAAACCAGGTTAGAAAAATTTGGAATACAAATAGTTCAGGATATGGTTCACGAGGTATCCACGTTTTTACCGGTCTTGCAAACAGTAACATAACGTTAAAAAATAATTTTGTTTCAGATGTTAAGGCAACTGGAGACGCATCGGCTACTTATTGGGGTATAGGTATAGGCATTGAAGGTGCTACTACCGGAGTAAACGTATATTATAATTCAGTTAATTTATTCGGCACTTATACTGGCTATACATCCGGTACAATTTCAACTGCATTTGGTGTTATTACAAGTACTGTTGCATCTCTCGATGTCAGGAATAATGTATTTGTAAATACTTCTGATAATACAAATAGTGCGACTGATAAGTCATTCGCAATAAATAGTTTGGCACCAAACACAGCTTTTACAAATATTGATTATAATGATTATTATGTGGATGGCACTCCTGGAATACTTGGTTATCTGGGTGCAGATCAGACAACATTGACTGCATGGCAAACTGCAACTGGCAAAGATGCAAACTCAATTAATGAAATGGTCTCTTTTACAGATTCCACAAACCTGCATATTCCAAATGGATCTGTTTCTGCACTTGAGTCTGCAGGAACACCGATTGCTGGATTAACAACCGACATAGATGGTCAGACAAGAAATGCATCTACACCCGATATTGGTGCTGATGAATTTAATGGATTTAATCAATCAAATACATTAGCTGGCACATATTATGTTGGCGTTGCTGGTTCTGGACCTGGTGGAAGTAATCCAGATTTTGCTACGCTAAAAGCAGCTTGTGATACATTGAATTCCTCTAATGTATCCGCTAATACAACATTTTATATTACAAGTAATTTGGTAGAACCAAACAATGTAAGCATTGGAATAAATCCAGGTACTTACACAGTTACTTTTAAACCTTATGCTGGTACAATTGATACCATAACATTTGCACAAGTAGCTGATAACGTTGGCGTTTCAGGAGGTTGGGTATTAGGTACTCCAACTCTCGCCATTTCATCTACCACCAATTATGGATTGGTTACAACAAATAATATAATTATTGATGGTTCGAATACAGTGGGCGGTACTACCAGAGATTTAGTAATACAGACGAATACTGGAATTAACGGTAATACAAATCCAATTAGAATAATTGGAGATGTAAATAATTGTACACTTAAGAATTTGGTTGTACAAACTAATCAATCCGTAAGTTATGCAATATCAATTACGAACAGATTCTTTGCTCCAAATAATTGGACACCTGATAATATCACTGTTGATAATTGCTCAATCACAAATACGATCAGCTCTTCTGGACAAGGAATAGCAATTTCTAATAGCGGCACACCAATCGCATACCCAACGGGAATGATATTTAGGAATAATGATGTTCTTGCTCGTACAAGAGGAATATTCTTAAATTATGCTGGTAATACAGATGTTTACAACAATAATATAAGAATCAATCAAACCTCAACGGGACTAATGAGTTATGGAATCTGGGGATTAACAATTGGTGATGTATCAAACGTTACGAATATTTATAATAATAAAATTACCTTGTTATCATCCGGAAATTCCAATGCTGGTGATTATGGTATAGTTGGTATTGAAGCTGGTTCAAGAGGAACTTATAATATTTATAATAATATGATTTCTGGTTTTACTGCAACCACTTCGGTATCAAATCCAAACATTAAGCTGATTGGTATTCGCAGCCAGGGTGCATTAGTTACCGCAAATATCTACTTTAATTCAATCTATCTTCCTGATCTAACTTTAACTGGAACAGGAACCGTCCTTTACACTGGATTCTATATTGCTAACGGAACAAACGAACTTAAAAATAATATAGTTTATTCCGAAGAAACGGGTAATATATCCTATTGTATATATAGAGATGGATCTTTAGGTACTTTGGTATCAGACTATAATGATTTCTATGTATCGGATACCACATATGGAAATATCGGATACTGGAATAACGCAGCTACAAAAACTTTTGTAGATTGGCAATCAGCATCTGGCTTAGACCAAAATTCATTAAACGTTGTTGCTCCATTTACATCAGTTAGTGATTTACACATTCCTGATGGTACAGTAACAGCCTTGGAATCAGCAGGAACACCAATTGCGATGGTTACCACTGATATCGATGGACAGGTTCGTAATTTAACCAATCCTGATATTGGTGCGGATGAATTTGCCGGATTGTTAATGTTAAATGCTCCATCAAATCTAACTGCAGTTGCTGATACATTTGCAGTTTTATTAAACTGGGCAGATAATTCCACAAATGAATTAGGTTTCTACATCGAAAGAAAAGATGGTGATTCATTAAGTGTAAATCCATTTGCTGTTATAGATACAGTTGCGGTTGATGTTGTATCTTATAATGATCTTGGAAGAACGCCTAACACAACCTATACCTATAGAGTTCAGGCTTATAATTTAATGGGAGTTTCTCTATACAGTAATGTTATCACTACAACAACTATAATTCCTGTTGAATTAACTTCATTTGCAGCTAATGTTACAGATAATGCAATTTCAGTAACATGGTCAACTGCTACCGAGCTTAACAATAGCGGATTTGATCTCGAACGCAAGCTTGATAGTGAATGGCAAAAAGTTACCTTCATAGAAGGCAAGGGAACTACAACAGAAAAATCAGATTATACCTATTCAGATAATTTTAAATATGATGGTTTTGAAGGAACAATACAGTACAGACTAAAACAAATTGATTTTGATGGTACAAGTACATACTCAAAAGCAATTTCTGTTGAAGTTGATTTTACTCCTAAAGAATATACGTTGTATCAAAATTATCCGAATCCATTTAACCCAAGTACAACAATTAAATTTGCATTGCCATTTGATAGTAATGTTAGAATTACTATTTACAATTTATTGGGCGAGCAAGTTGCTGTTCTATTTGATCAGGTTAAAGAAGTTGGATATCATAATGTAAGCTGGAATGCAAGCAGTCTTGCATCTGGAATTTACATTTACACAATCGAAGCAAAATCAATTGATGGATTGAAGAATTTCAACTCCGTTAAAAAGATGACTTTGATTAAATAATTTCAATTTTCGTAGCTCAGCTTTCCTGAGCTGAGCACTTTTATTTTCTTAGAATTAATTTTAATCTTTATTAGCCGCTCAAATGAGCGGCTTTTTTTATTTGCTTTTTTTAATACAATATGTTACACTTACTGTAACAATTATAAAAATTATGTCAGCATCAACAAAATTATCCACCTCAGTAAAAGCTCTTTGTTATCTGGCTATTGAAGATAAGCCAAAAAATAGTTCAGAGATAGCTGCATCTGTTGGGATAAATGCTTCTAAGCTTCGCAAACTTTTATCAATGCTTGGCAAAGCTGGAATTGTAAAAAGCGACAGCGGAATGCTTGGTGGTTTTTCTCTCGCTAAAAAACCTAACCAAATTCATTTACAGGAAATTTATTGTGCGATTGAAGATCGTAAAGCATTTTATCTTAATGTTAACGATACTAATCTTAAACAAAACGGAACATCAGAAAAAATTAATAGCATTTTCCTTAATCTATTTTCACAAATTCAGGTTGAGATTGAAAACAAAATGATCGGCATTACATTAAAATCAATTATAGATAAAATTAAATAACACATATAAGGAGTCGAATAATGGAATTCTTAAAAAAACTTGGTATCAAAGAAAAGAATTTTGGATCTTCAACAGGTACAAAATGGAATGAAACTACAGATCAGGGCGAACTAAAAATTTATTCTCCAGCTACTGGTGAATTTATCGCATCGGTTTACCAGGCTTCTGAAGCTGATCTTGAAAAAGTATTAGCAACAGCAGAATCTGCTTTTAAATATTGGAGAACTGTTCCGGCACCAAAACGCGGTGAGATCGTTAGACAAATTGGTAACAAACTTCGTGATCATAAAAAAGATCTTGGTTCCTTAGTTTCTTTTGAAATGGGAAAATCATTACAAGAGGGAATGGGTGAAGTGCAGGAGATGATTGATATTTGTGATTTTTCTGTTGGTCAATCAAGACAGCTTTATGGATTTACAATGCAATCAGAAAGACCAAACCACAGAATGTATGATCAGTATCATCCTTTAGGAATTGTTTGTACAATTTCTGCATTCAATTTTCCAGTTGCGGTATGGTCCTGGAACGCAATGTTAGCAGCCGTTTGCGGTGATGTAAATGTTTGGAAACCTTCTTCAAAAGTTCCTTTATCCGCAATCGCTTGCCAAAATATAATTAAAGATGTTTTAGTTGAAAATAATCTTCCAGAGGGAATCTTTACCTTAATAGTTGGTAAAGGTTCTACAATCGGAGAAAAGATTTTGAATGATAAAAGAGTACCGTTGATATCTGTTACCGGTTCTACAAATGTTGGAAGACATGCCGGAGAAGTTTTAGCGAAAAGATTTGGCAGGGCGATACTTGAACTCGGCGGAAATAATGCAATTATTATGACTCCGGATGTTGATCTTAAAATGGCAATGCCAGCAGTCGTATTTGGTGCTGTTGGAACTGCAGGACAGCGCTGTACAAGCACAAGACGATTAATTGTTCACGATTCAATTTATGATAAAGTGAAAGATTCATTAGTAAAAGCTTACAGCGGATTGAAAATCGGAAATCCACTTGATGAAAAGAATCATGTTGGACCGCTTATAGATAAAAACGCTGTTAAAGATTTTACAAACGCACTAAAGCAAGTTATTGATGAAGGCGGAAAAATTATTTATGGTGGTAATGTTCTTGAAGGCGACACCTACAAATCAGGTTCTTACGTTGTACCTGCAATTGTTGAAGCACAAAATCACTATAAGATTGTTCAGGAGGAAACATTTGCACCAATTTTGTATCTTATAAAATATTCCGGTGATGTTAAGAACGCAATTGAATTGCAAAACGGTGTAGTACAGGGATTATCTTCATCAATCTTTACAAACAATATGAGAGAAGCGGAAATGTTTTTGTCCGCGGAAGGTTCTGATTGCGGAATTGCGAACGTAAATATTGGAACATCCGGTGCAGAAATTGGCGGCGCCTTTGGTGGTGAAAAAGAAACAGGCGGCGGTAGAGAATCCGGTTCCGATGCCTGGAAGGCTTATATGAGAAGACAAACAAACACCATCAACTATGGTACAACGCTTCCGTTAGCACAGGGTATTAAGTTTGAAATTTAGTTCGTAAAATTTAAATGTGATGTAAAAAAAGGGAAGTAAGATTGTAAAATTTTACTTCCCTTTATTTTTTTACTGACTTCACAAATCAGAAATAATTACATGCATAATTTGCCAGCCTTATTATTTAAGTTTTTTGCAAGTTTCTTAGGAAATAATGTCTGACAAATTTGGTAACACAGAAATTGATTTCAAATTCTAAGCATCATGATAAATGGCATTACATTTGCCTTATTGATGTCAAAATTATGAAAATGAACCTCGACATATCGAAAATAACTTCTTGCGGCTCCGATTGGGAAACCAACCAGTACACATTTTTGCAGACCATGAAGAAGTGGCAGTATGATATAAGAAAGAATAAACTCTTTCCTTCTTTAGATTTTGCATGGCAGTTACAAAACAGATTTAATGATATTCTTTCCGAAAATATTGAATCCAAATATTGGTTAGAAAAAGAAGTGAAGGGCGCATTTATTGATGACCGTTTAGTAATTTTAGAAAAGGCACATCAAATTAGTTTTCAACTTGATAGGCTAATCGATTTTGTTAAATGGGGTCTGAATGAAAACATTGATCTATTAGACGAAGCGGAAATAATAAAACAATTTGTTTATGAGAATATAAAAGTAACGGCTTGCTGTAATACAGATAAATATCGCGGCAAAGGCTATGTACTTGTACCGGATAATAAAATTAATGTTTACAAAATTTATCTGTACGAACTTTCCATCAATTGGTCTGTTGATGAGCCGATTGAATATTTGGATTTAGAATTACTACGTTCAATTCCATTTAAAATTGTAAATGGTACATCAAATAATCTGATGAAAGAATTTATTAAACATTCACAGGGTCTTTATGATCCAATGGTTTACATTTGCGAAACGGAATTAGATTTTCCTTTTAACGAAACAATTTTACCAATTGTAAAAGCCAAACTATTGGATTCTGTAAATGGATTAACCCCCTATATTTAACCCACGCTCATTAGAATATAATCAGAAAGAACTTTAGCAGTCTCATCAAGAATAAAATCTTTTTTATCCTTCTTTATTGTAGGAACTTCGTTATCAATTAATTCTGTTTCACTCTCATCCTGAGTTTTTCCATTGCGTTCAAGTTTTCTTTGATCTTCTTTGTCTTTTTCTTTCTTTCTTTTTTCTTCATTTAAAGAAATAAAAGTTTTCTTCTTATTCTCTTTATAGATGTTTATATCTTCAAGCAAATATTTAAAATCTTTGTCTGTAGATATTCTTTCTAAATGTTTTGTATTTAACACCGGAATAAATTTAGACAGATCAGAAAACTTGTTAAAATCAGCGCTCTTTATTTCATCCCACGGTAAAGCGCTTGGTTCAGAACTCTCGCCAAAGTCTTTTGGATCAATCATACTTGGAAATACTATATCCGGAATTACACCAAGATTTTGTGTGCTGCCGCCATTTATACGATAGTATTTTGCTATCGTAAGTTTAACCTGCCCTAAATTCAAATCTTTTTTGGAGGACAATCTGTTAAGATCAATTAAATTTTGAACAGTTCCTTTACCATAAGTTTGTTCACCAATTATCAACCCTCTTCCATAGTCCTGAATTGCACCTGAAAATATTTCTGAAGCAGAAGCGCTGAATCTATTTACCAAAACCGCTAATGGACCATCATATACAATCGATGGATCTGGATCTTTGGCTATATCAATATTTCCATCTGAGTTTTTTACTTGAACAACCGGACCTTCTTTTATAAACAAACCCGTAAGTTCAATAGCTTCTTGAAGTGAGCCGCCGCCGTCACTACGCAAATCAATTATTATCCCATCAACATTTTCTGTTTTTAACGAATCTAAAATTTTTCTAACATCTTTTGTTGTACTTTTAGAATCACCATCACCACTGCGTTGTCCTTCAAAATCATTATAAAATTTCGGAACATCTATTACACCGATTCTAAATGGTTTCTCATCATTCATTATTTCTAAAACGCTTCCTTTGGCTGCCTGATCTTCTAATTTAACTTTATCTCTTATTATTGCGATCTCGATTGGTTTTGCATTTAAATCACTTCCTGCTTTAAGTATTTGTAATCTAACTAAAGTACCTTTTGCACCGCGTATAAGCTTAACAGCATCAGTTATTCTCCATCCGATAATATCTTCAAATTCACCATCCTCACCTTGTGCAACTCCAACTATTTTATCATCTGCTTTTAGCAAACCACTTTTAGCAGCGGGACCACCAGGAATTATTTCAGCAACCTTTGTATAATCGTCTTCTGTCTGCAAACGTGCACCAATTCCTTCTAAAGATAGACTCATATCAATTTTAAAATTATCTGAAGTAACAGGCGAGAGATAATTTGTGTGCGGATCAATTGATTCAGTAAAAGAATTCATTGCAAGTTGAAACACATCTTCAGAATTATATTGATTTAAGAATTGCGAAAAGTTTTTGTAACGCTTTTTAAGTGTCTTTTGGATGAACTCCCAATCTTTGCCGTTAAGTTTATAGGTCAATGCATCATTTTTTAATCGTTTGCGCCAAAGCTCATTAAGTTCAGTTTGATTTTTTGCCCAATCGGATTTGTCTCTATCGTAGTTATAATTCTCATCAATTGAATAATCAAATTCAGTATTTAAAAGCTGATCAATGTAGTTCATTCTTTCGTTTAATCTTTTTAGATAAACATTAAAGACATCATAATAAAACTGTACATCACCTTTAAATAACTTATCATCTAATTGATATTTTTCCGGATTGAATGATTCAATATCAGAGGATAAAAAATAATTTTTACCATGATCAAGTACATCAAAATAACGATTGAAAATAAGACCGGACAAGGAATCATTTATTTGAAATTCTTTAAAATGATATCTCGTTAAAATCGAAGTGATAAGCTGCTCTTCCATTTGATATTGATTTTCCGGTTTTAGAACAGTCAATGTATCAGTTGATTGGGCAACTATATTGCTATTAAACTTATTGCCGGAAAAAACAGAGCTCGAAATTACCAATGCTGCAAAAAATACGATTATTAATATCCGTTTACTCGTTTGTTTGATCATTTTTATCTTTCTAAAAAATATCAGACTAATTTTTTTTTAAATTAATGATTTTGCTGTCCCTAAATATATAAATACCTTAGTATTTTCAAGCTAATAAGACTATACTAAGTTAAAATGTGTTCCCTAACAATAATTAAGTTTACTTAATAGAAGTGAGCAATAATTTTGATAAATTTTAGAAGTAAAAAAAATCTAATGGGTAGGAAAATGGTTAAGACTAAAGAAATATTAAAAAGAAAATCTAAAATATCAGATCCGCTCAGCGCTTCTGTTGAAGATATTTTTGAAGAAATTGAAAACGGAATTGATCACAAAGATGAAGTTGAAGTTGTAGATCAAGACGGAAAAAAAGTAATTATATTTAATGATCCCTTATATTCACGGGAACCAAGAAGCACGGTAAATTATTCAATCTTTAGAGGCAAATGGGAGTTTGAGCCTTTGGAAGATATTGATGAAAATGATCCGGATAAATGTGCTATTCAATTTAAACCTTTAAGTGATGGTGCTGAGGTTATCATAGCATTTAAGTCGGTTAAAGATCAAGTTGAATTTATGAATTCAATTTATTCAAGCGAAGAAATGAAGCAGGTTGGCACCGGAAGGAGTTTAGAAAAAATGGCAAATTCCAAAATTTTAAAAACCACCGGCGGCTTACTTGGATTAACAATGGCTGGTTATGGATTGTACAAAATGTTTTCTAAAAAAGATGAAGATGATAATTAAAGTTTATTTTAATTTTATTGCAAGATCATAAACATCATTTGCGTGGGTTTCTACATCAACATCTCTTATTATATTTGCAATCTTGCCTTGCTTATCAACTATAAATGTTATTCTGGAATCTAACCCGATTGCATTTAACACGCCATAAGATTTACTAACATCTTTCTTCTCATCTGATAGAAGAGGGAAGTTTAAGTTGTTATCTTTTATAAACTCTTTAATTGATTCTTTGGAATCAACACTTACTCCAAAAATAATAATTCCATTTTCTTCAAACTTGGTAAACGAGTCTCGAATTCCACAAGCTTCGGTTGTACAGCCTGGTGTTCCGGCTTTTGGATAGAAGTAAACCACTACAGGATTTTTTCCTTTATAGTCAGATAAAGTAAAACTATTACCATTTGAATCTTTTAAGGAAAAATCCGGTGCAGGATTTCCAACATTGAGATTTTCTGCATTGCCGCCGCAGCTTTGCAATCCGATTGATGAAAAAATAATTACTGCGAATGAAATAAAATTTAATAGTTTCGTCATAATTTATCTTTGCTTAAAACAGTTCGATTAAAAATAAACTCAACATTCTTTAACATATTTTTATTTTCAAATATCTCATTAAGTTCTTCAAAGGAAATATATTTTCTTAATTCTTCTGAGTTTACTAATTCATCTTTTAGATTTAGTTTTTCATCACTCCAAACTTTCATCGCTGAGTCCTGAACAATACGGTAAGCATCTTCTCTCGAGATTCCTTTTGTTACAAGTTTTAATAAAATAGTTTGAGAAAAAACTAATCCTCGTGTAAGATTAAGATTCTTAATCATATTTTCTGGATAGATCAATAACTTAGAAATAAGTTTTACCATAAGATCAAGCATATAATCTAAAGCAATGCAGCTATCGGGAACAATTATTCTTTCAACTGATGAGTGTGAAATATCACGCTCATGCCAGAGAGCAACATTTTCTAAAGCAGCAATTGAGTTACTGCGTAAAACTCTTGCCAACCCCGTCACACGCTCACTAACAATCGGATTACGTTTATGCGGCATTGCAGAAGAACCTTTTTGTCCTTTTGAAAAATATTCTTCAGCTTCAAGTACTTCAGTTCTTTGCAGATGACGAATCTCTATAGAAATTTTTTCTAAAGTTGCACCAATAATTGCGTGTGTTGTTAAAAACTCAGCGTGCCTGTCTCTTTGAATAACTTGTGTAGAGACTGATGCAGGTTTTAAACCCATTTTATTGCAAACATATTCTTCAACTTTTGGAGATAGATGCTCAAATGTTCCAACTGCGCCGGAAATTTGTCCGACACTTATAATTTCGATTGCATTTTGTAATCGCTTAATATTTCTTTTAGTTTCCTCATACCACAAAGCGAACTTTAATCCCATTGTTGTTGGTTCTGCGTGTATTCCATGCGATCTTCCAACACAAACAGTATTCTTATGTTCAATTGCTCTAATTTTTAATGCGTCTTTTAGATCGAATAATCTTTTTAAGAGTAACTCACCGGCGGTTTTCATTTGGTAGGATAAGGTTGTATCCAAAATATCTGAGGAAGTCATTCCATAATGAATATGTCTTGATTCAGGTCCAACATACTCGGCAACATTAGTAAGAAAAGCAATAACATCGTGTTTAGTAGTTTCTTCGATTTCTAAAACACGTTTAATATCAAACTTAGCTTTCTTTCTTATGATCTCAACATCTGCTTTTGGAATTTCACCCATTTCTGCACGAGCCTCACAAGCAAGTATTTCAATCTGCAGCCAGGTATCGAACTTAAATTTATCTTCCCAAATTTTTCCCATTTCAGGAAGAGTATATCTTTCGATCATTTACTTCTCTCCAATATCATATTTTTGGTCAGTTCTTTGTTGTCACGAATAATTTTTACTTTTATTTCTTGACCAACTCTAAATTCTTGAAATACACCAAAGATAGTTTGTTCATTACTTATTTTATAACCATCAATTTCCGTAATAATATCGCCGCTTTTCAATCCAGCATTTTCAGCAGGAGTGTTAGGTAAAACTTTTGTTACGATAACACCTTTAGTGTTTTTTAGATCGTAATACTTAACAATACCGGCATCAATAGGTTGAATACTCATTCCGATTTGAAAATCTCTATCGATTTTTCCGTTTGCTTTAAGTTCTGTTACAATCTTTTTTACTTTGTCGATAGGAATAGCAAAACCAAGTCCGATGTTTCCCTGAACTCCTCCAGCAGTATAAATTAAAGTATTCATTCCAATAATCTGTCCAATGGAATTTACCAACGCACCGCCGCTATTGCCTCCGTTTATTGCTGCATCAGTTTGAATCATGTTTAAATAATATCGTTCGTTAATCGGTTCAAGATTCATTCCGGTTGCACTAATAACGCCAACAGTTACAGTTGGTTTATCATTAAGTTCAAACAATCCAAATGGATTTCCCAGAGCGATAACCCATTCGCCGATGATAATATCTTTGGAATCACCTAACTCAACATAAGGCAAATTGTTACCGTCAATTTTTAGAAGACAAATATCTGAGACAGGATCAGAGCCAACAATTTTTGCTTCGTGATGACTGCCATCTGTCATGGTAATTGTAATTTCGGTCGCGTTTCCCGCAACGTGATCATTGGTTACAATATATCCATCAGGGGAAATAATGTATCCTGAGCCTAAGCCTTGCACCTTTTGACTTGAATTACCTCTGTTACCAAAAAATTGTCTGAAGAACGGATCATCAAAAAAAGAACCGAACGGATTTTGATATTGCCTAATTTCGATAACGTTTATCCCAACAATTGCAGGACTAACCTTTTTAACAGTATTGGTAATAATATTTTCTCTGGAATTAGTTATATCATCATTAAATTTTTTTGCCTGTTCCAATGATGTTAGTGAAACATTTTTAGAATTTGTTGCAGTAAAAAAAGCATCAGGCAGTTTTGAATCTAAATAAAAAAACGATGCTGAAAATAAAATTGTTATTACAACAATGGTTGTGATAAATGTTTTTTTTGTAATCATAGCATTATTTGTTTTTGTTTTTAATTATGTCTTTTAGTGGTTCAATATGTTTGATAAAAATTATCATTAATCCAGCGGAAGTAAAAAGTAATAATTCATTCACTAAAACCGGCTTGGGATAAGCAAAAGAAATCAAGTAATTGTAAAAAGCTAAAATTGAAACTAATGATAAAACAGTTGCAAAAATATTTGCGATATGAATATCTTTTTTAATTAAGTAAACCAAAACCCAAAAAACAAGCCAGGCAATAAGCATAGGAAAAAATATAGCAGCACTTCCACCGGCTGCGGTTGCTAAACCTCTTCCGCCTTTAAATCCTAACCAAGGATTAAAACAGTGGCTAAAAACCGCGAACAGCACAGAAAGCGAAGCAATAAAAAAGGATGATTCTAAAAAATATATAACTATAAAGACAGGGATCATTCCTTTTAGAAAATCAATTATCAAAACTAAAATTCCAATCCATTTGGAATTGGTAACTTCGTAGGAATTCATTGCGCCAACATTTCCTGTGCCTTCGGTGGTCACATCAATGCCGCGAGTTATTTTTAACAAGATATATGCTGTTGGAATTGATCCAAATAAATATCCTATTACTGCACCTAATAAGTATTGCATAAAAATAGATTTGTTTGACTAACTAAAAATAAGAAAAATAAGTTATATAGGCAGGGGATTAAAATTGAGGTGATAGTCAAATCACAACTAATAAAAAGCTATTTTGTGATTTTCACTAATAGGATTACCAGCTTTATCACGGAGATTGTTCACAATTATTTTATAAGAAGATTGTGCAACATGTTTTTCTGTATATAAAACAACTGCCGTATCACCGGGAACAATGCCTACTTTATAAATTGCAATCGGTGTAGAGTCATCACCATAAATAGTATAATTATCAGTATTAAAAATACCGTCACGAGACATTGGTTCATTGAATTTAAGCAGAACCATTGATGTATCTGTAAATTGCTGGGAAAACATCGTAGCAGATGGAATTATAATGAGAAACGACAGTAAAATTAATTTGTGCATAACATCATTTGAAATAGTTTGAGTTATTATAACTCCAAAGTGATGCCAGAAGAATGGTTGATAAATGTTAATAAAAACAGTTAATTATCAATAAATATTCTCAATTCGGGTTATCTACAATAGTGTGTTACATAAAAATACAGAATGAATTTTGATTTAAATTTTGGGATAGAATGGAGAGAGTAAACTTGAGGCGCCGGTCGGAATCGACCTTTCTCTTAAAGCAGATTATTATTAAATAAGTCACCTTACTAAAAAGCTATTTTATATACAGATTTAGTAACGCAGACTTAAGTCTGCACTACATTTTTATAATATCTAATAAAATGGATTTTTTAGAAGTGTGAGGCGCCGGTCGGATTCGAACCGACGAATAAAGGTTTTGCAGACCTTCCCCTTAAGCCACTTGGGTACAGCGCCAATAAATAAAATAAAATCCACTTCACTTTGAGTGGATTTTAGAGCGGGAAACGGGACTCGAACCCGCGACATCAACCTTGGCAAGGTTGCGCTCTACCAACTGAGCTATTCCCGCATTAAAAATCTTTGAACAATGTCTTGAAAAGACGAGCCAAATATAATATCGTTACTGCATTTATGCAATAATCTGTAATACAGAAAGAGCCGCATTATACGGCTCTTAAAATAAAATGTAATTTTAATGAAAATTATTTCATTAACATCATTTTTCTAACACTTGAATATTGTGCAGTTTCAATTTTGTATAAATACATTCCACTTGGTAGTGATGCTGCATCAAAGCTAACATTGAATGTACCTGCACTCATATTTTCATTCTTAAGAACTTTTCCTTCTTCACCCAATAAATTTTAACCAGCTAATTTAACAAATGATGTTTT
>JAGOXU010000055.1 GCA_018059515.1 Ignavibacterium sp. | reverse complement strand
TTTTATTTTCAAAGACACCATCACCTGCAGTAAAAAAGAATTTATTATTTGATGTCCAAATCGAATTAATTCTTTTATCACCCATCCAGTTTAATGAATCAACAGTGTTGCTTTTTATTTGTAAAATTTTTCTATCGCCATTTTGAAAAACATAGCTGACTGCACAATAAACACTTGTTTCAGAAGTAAAAGCGTCTTTAAATCCTAAAACATCCTGTATATCAGTTGTTGTTCCACTTTCAATCTTTGTCCAACTGCTGCCATTGTAATGGGCTATGTTGCCGTTGTTGCCTACTGCATATAAATCATTACTGCTGCTGCCCCAGAGTTTATTTATTTGCCAACCAATCAGGACATCAGGAATAGGTAGTTCGATAAAATTTCCATTTAAATATCTCATATATCCTGAAAACCAAATATCATTTTCATTAAAATCGAAAATCGTGGTAATAGTCCAGATGCCACCTTTATAGAAAAGTCTTTTCAATTCCCAGCTTTGCCCATTCCAATGGACTGCGTTGTATGCATTTGGGTCAGGATTACCAAGGGAATCATTCATATAAATCTCACCAACAGCCCAGATATTATTTTCATTTATTATTGCAACATCGTAAAGTACACTGCTGCTATGCTGCCCAAACTCAAAAGTTTGCCAGGAAAAGTTATGCGAAGTTGTGTCAAGAGTTGTAAATGTAACAGGATTGCTTTTTATTTCTTTGCCATCATCGTAAGTAACTGCATCAAATTTGTAACCGGTGTTTGGCTGCAGGTTATCAAAATAAAATAGTGAGTCTGACTGTCCGAGAGTTATTGTTTTTATTATCTCATCATTTTTTTTGATATAAATGTTAGCGGTCTTATCGTTATTGCCAACCTGTACTTCAATCCAAGCCTCTGTGCAGGAAAAATCTCTCAATCCCAAACCCAGCGCAGGAGGCGGAAATAGCGGTCCACGTTCATGACAAGAATTGAGCAAAAGAAAACTAAAACCAAACGCAAGAGAAATAAATAATAACTTCATCATCAGCCCCTAATAAAAATAAATACTAAGTAATTTTACAAAATTATTTGTGTTAGAAAAACCCCTCCTAACCTCCCCTTTCGTAGAGCCTGTGTGGAAATTTATCAAAAAATGCTCGGCTTCGGCTCCGCTCAACCTGACGATTACAAAATTTAACACAACCTTTAGCAAAGTAGAAAAATTTTCATTTTATTCACTACCAAAAAGAAGAATAACTTTTATACCTATCCAATGAAAAGGGATTTCCTATTCCCTCCCTTTGCGAAAGGGAGGGCTAGGGAGGGTTCCTTTTTGCAGCTCTTTAACTTTTCGAGTAATAATTTCAATCACTTCATCATTGCTCTGATTTACTTCTTTATTTGTAAATCGTAAAAACAATATTCCAAGCTTTTCAATATAATTCTGTCTTTCTTTATCATAATCCACAACATCTTGATATACAAAATGCGAATCACCATCAATCTCAATTGCAAAATGCAATCGCGGACAGTAAAAATCTAAAACATAATAATCAATACTAAACTGTCTTAAAAATCTTTCATTTAAAATTTGTTTTCTTCTAATGTAAGTCCAAACAATTTTTTCAGCAACACTTGATTTTTTTTTAACTTTCTTCGTTTTTCTTTTTCGGTTATTTTGTTGAAAATTTGTGTCATAATCCTATTCCTTGTTAAATCTGAACCCCTCCTAACCTCCCCTTTCGTAAAGGGGAGGAACTTTCTATTCCACCCCTCTTGGAAAGTTAGAATTTTGGAGGGTTCAATTACTCATTCTGCATTTCAAGCTCATAACTTTCACGGTATTTTTTTATCCCGTTAAAAACATACTCAGCAAATTTTTGCTGACCGGAAGATGAGCTTAAATGTTTTGCATCATTCGTGTTGGAAAGAAAACCACTTTCAATAAGTACGCTTGGCATGGATGCCCCAACAAGCACATAAAATCCGGCTTGCTTAACTCCGCGTGAAGAAAGTGACGGATGTTTAACAAATTCTTTATGTAAATCTTCAGCAAATCTTTCTGAGTATTTCATATAAGAAGAATGAGCCATACTAACAAGAATAAAATTTTCATCGGTTAGTTTTTCGTATCTGTTAGGATTTTCTTCAAACTGAATTACACTGTTTTCAAACTCAGCAATAGAAATTGCTTCCTTTGTTCTGCCGGGACGGAGCAAGTAAACTTCAAATCCATTTGCAACGCTTGGTTTTTTAGGTGTGGAGTTACAATGGATTGAAATAAAAAGTTTTCCGTTATTTTCATTTGCAATTTTGCCGCGCTTGTAAAGATCGATAAACACATCGGTTTTGCGCGTGTAAACAACCTTAACATCTTTCATATTTTCTTGTATCAGTTTGCCAAGTTTAAGAGCGATTGCAAGATTTATATCTTTTTCTTTAACTCCATTTACACCAATAGCCCCGGCATCTTTTCCGCCATGCCCTGCATCAATAACAATTACATCAAACTCCCATTTTTCTTTTAACTTATTTGATGAATTACTATCCTTAAATAATTTATTGTGGATTGTAATTTGAATATCATTACTCTTTTCGATATTCATTACTTCGTTTGTTGAGTACTCTTTGCCAACTGTAATATAGATTACTGCATCTGCACCGATGTTTTTTGCTTCAATTTTTTTTACAACGCCATCTGTACCGCTGTAATTTAATTTATCAACATCAACACTAACTTTTCTAAAAGTTAAAGTAAGCACATTGTTTTTAAATGCGCTCAGGTATGATGGAATTCGTTTGTTAGATTTTACGGTAATTAATGTTCCGTTAGCCTTTTCATCAAGAGCAATTCCTGTTATATTAAATGCGCTTGGCGTTTCTGTTGTTGGAATTAGAATATCTTCTTTAATTTTTCCGATAACAATTTTATTTGGCGGTTCAAAACTTAATTCTTTTCCATACGCAGTTTCCAGAGTTTTTAGACTGTACTTTAACGGAACATAAACTTTATTATTAATAAGATACGTTGATGTAGGCAGTTGAATGGTTAATTGTCTGTCGCTATCCCTTTCATTTAAAATCAAAAATGGATTTCTGGCAGATGCTTTAACAAAAAATTTATCAAACTTAACTTCTATTTTTTTTGATTCATCGTTGTAGTAATAATTTACTCCAAGTACATCTGCAAAATCTTTAACAGAAAAATAAATTGTTCCTTCGCGTACATAAGCGGGAATATTTTTCATTCCATCTTTTGTAACAACCAAAACATTATTGCCATCCTGTGCAAAAGATTGAAATGATAATTGAACTACTACAAATATCCACACAAAGAAAATTGAAAATAATTTCATACTAAAAATTTGTTTAACCTATAAATGGAATTAGCATTCCGGTTTTCTTTTTAAAGTTTCTAAAATTTTCACCAAAATGTTTTTCAAGAAGTTTATCTTCCAAAGAAGCGCGCATAAATAAAAACGGCAGCAGAATTACTGCAAGCGGTGCAAGTATAAAACTTAAGGTGGCAAATGCCGCACCAATATCCATTAAAAATTGAGAGAGGTATTGCGGATGACGAACTATTTTAAATGGTCCAGCCGTAACAAGTTGATGATTTTTTTTGATAGCAATATCCTGCGAGTAATTATCACCCAAAACCTTTGTTGCCCAAATCTGAACCCACGAAAAGATTAGATAAAAAGCCAATCCAATAATTCTAATTGTTTGGTTCTCAGTTTTATATTCCAGCGTTCCGATTTGAAATATGCTCACAATTAAAACAACAAGAGTTAGGGTTGAAAAAAACATCGGCAAAGTTTGTAAGTAAGTTTTTGGTTTATCTTTAAATACACCGACTTTGTCTTTAATGCCTTTTTTAGCTGCGCCGATGTTTGCCCCAAACGTTGCAATGATGTTAAGACCGATGATAATATTAATTGGATCCATTGTTATATCGATTTTTGTTTAAAAAATATGAACAAACGTAGTTCAAAGATAAGAATTAATATTTTTGGACACACTTAGTGTTTTTGTGATTTAGCGGCAATAATTTTTGTAAGATTTTTTGATAAAGATTTCTGCCGCCAAAACACTAACGTACAAAATATCACTAAAAGAAATTAAACACCTTTACCATGTTTTTTCATTATAGCACTCCATTCATCTAAACTAAGCTGTTCTGATTCTTCAATTAACATAATTGGAATATCATCCTCAATCCTGTAACGCCTTCTCGTTGCTTTATCAACAGAAACAAGTGTGCTGCCGTCAAGTACAAGCTCAGCTTTTGTTTCGGGACAGCAGAGAATATCGAGTAGTTCTTTACTTATCATAATATTATCCTTTAGATTTCTTAAGACTTATTATTCTTAAATTAAATTTAACAACAAAAGATAAAATGTTTACCATACTTTTAGAGGTTAATTGTTGTTGCTTAAGAAACAGAAAAGTTACAATACAACTATTGTGATGCTTATGTATTTTTCTTAGCTTTCAATAGATCAATCCGATAAATAAAAGAACTTCGTTAATTTTTGGTAACAAAATAAATATTAATTAAGGAGTTTATATGACGAACAAATTATCAGTGCTTGCCCTCTTAGTCTTTTCATTTATCTTTTTTAGCTGCGGCGAAAAGAAAAATGATACACCGCAAAACGAATCATCCAACAAATCTGATCTTGAAAATTTTGCAGATAAAATGAAAGAAGTTTCAGATGGTTTTACAGATGGTAAAAAGGTTAATCCTGTGGATTTTAGAGAATTAAAATCACTTTTACCTGAAAGTATTGGAAATTTAAAACGATCCAATCTTGAAGGAGAAAAAGTTGCTGCAATGGGAATGAATATTTCTCACGCTAATGCTGATTATAACGATGCAGAAAATAATCTTTCAATCGATATTAAAATTACTGATCTTGGCAGTGTTTCCGGTTTATCCGGCTTAGCAGCTTACGGTTGGTATATGGTTGATATCGATAAAGAAAATGATTCCGGTTATGAGAAAACTATGACTTACAAAGGCAACAAGGGTTATGAAAAATATAATAACGAGAATAAAGACGGCGAATTATCTATACTTGTTGCAAAAAGATTTGTTGTAGAAGTAAATGGAAATAATGTTTCAATGGATCAAATGAAAGCTGCTGTAGATATGATTGATATTGCTAAACTTGAAAGTTGGAAAGACTTTGGGGTTGAAAAATAATTTGATAAAAAAATTTAAGTGTATTATTCACTAATTATAGGAGTACTAAATGAATCTTGTTGACCGTGCTAAAAATATTCTTATTACACCCAAAACCGAATGGGAAGTAATAAAGAACGAACAATCATCAACCGCTGATCTGTTTACTAAATATGCGATGATATTGGCATTAATTCCTGTTATTGCAACATTCATCGGACAATCTTTAGTTGGAATTTCTTTAGGACCATTCGGTTCGTACAAAATTCCTGTTTCTAACGGACTTATTTACGCAGTTGTATATTACATTTTAAGTTTAGCTGGGGTTTACCTCGTCGCATTTATTATTGATGCATTAGCTCCATCTTTTGGATCAACAAAAAATATGGAAGCCTCATTAAAGGTTGCTGTTTATTCTTACACTGCTATTTGGATTGTGGGAATATTTGGCATTATTCCGTTACTTGGAATTTTAGCAATACTTGGATTGTATTCTCTTTATTTAATGTACTTAGGATTAAAGATTGTTAAAGATACTCCGCAAGATAAATTAGTTGGATATCTCGTAGTTGTAATTATTATCGCAATAGTTGTTTACTTTGTTATTGGTATGATAGTAACAGCAATTGCATTACCAAGTTTTGGCAGTTTAGATAGCTTGAAAAATTTTAATTTGGGGAACTAATATTAGAATTGAAAAACTATAAATGCTTGCTCAATTTGGGCAAGCATTTTTTATTTAGATGCTAAAAGACTTTCGAGATGTTTTATATCCGGCTCAGAATTTATTTTCTTAAAAAACTCTAACGCAAGTTTAAAGTTTTCTTTGCTTTTATCTAACTTACCCATTTCCTTGTATAGTATGCCAAGCTCCTGATAAGTTTCTGCCCTGTTCAATTGATTGCCAATTTCTATATTTAAACGCAAACTTGTTTCCAAATAATTTTCGGATAGAATATAATTTTGTACACTTCGCTGGATTATGCCTTTAATCTTATAAATCTCTGCAATTGTAACCTTATCATTTAGTTTGTGTGCAACCGCCATAGATTTATCTGCAAATGCATTGGATAGAGAAAAATCATCTATTTTAGAGTAAACAAAAGATTTATTCAAATACACAATTCCAATATTCTGCAAATAATTTGTTTCGATTGAGTAAGCTAAACTTTCATCAAGCGCTTTCATTGCGAAATCATACTCCCCCTTTTTAGAATAAACCACACCGATGTTCTGATGAATTTCTGCAATTCTTTTTTTATCATCAACCTTAGTGTAATTAACAAGCGCACGTTTAAAATAAACTAATGCTTCATCAAAAAGCCCTTTAATGCTGCTTACGATTCCTAAGTTAATTTCAATTTTAGCTTTTTCTATATGGTTAGATTCCTGATCTGATTTTTCGAGTGCAGCTTCAAAACTTTCAATTGCTTTTTTAACATCTCCCAGATCACCGTGTATTGTGCCTAAAAGATTTTCGCACTTAGCAATTCCTTTAACATCATTAACAGATGAAAAAATATTTAACGCTTTATTAGTAAAATCAAAACTATCCTGCCAGTTTGCCTGCCTGCTGTAAATTTCGCCAACCAAAAGATGAGCATTTGCGTTTAAGTCTGTCATATTTTTATCATTTACAGTTAGTGCAATAATTTTTTGATTTATATCTATGGCAGCTAAGAATTCTCCGTTAGTAATTGAAGCCTGGCTTATATACAACAATAACGAAAGAAATTTTTCTTTTGGAAGTTTATTTCCTGAGAATGTTATCAGCAAATCAACTTGCGAGCGATAATTCAATCCATCCTGAATTTTATACTCAAGCTGTTTATTCCCTTTAAGTGATTCGGATTTTTGATTATCAGTCAAAGATGATTGGTAAAGAGTAATAAACTCTTCAAGCTGATTTTTACTGAAGAAATCTGGCAGAACTTCGGAGATGCTCTTATTTATTTGATTGGTCACTATGTGTTGAGAACTGAAAATGTTAATAATGCTTTAGTTTATCTGCTAAATTTTGGCAACAGTTATGCCAAGTTTGTAAGTGCTTTGTTAAGATAGAAATATCTAAATAAAGAGCCTTTTTAGAAATAATTACACTAAAAATCACGTAATTATTTCTTTTATAAAAAAAATTTAACGTCTCATATTCAAACAAGCGATCAGTGTTAAATTATTTTACAGAATTAGAATTATGATTATTATCGAAGTGATTGGGAAAAAGTTTAGCCCTTTGGCTATTTTTAGGATAAATTGTTTAGATATTACTATTAAAGTTTTATTTTTTTATTTAGATAGAAGGACACAGATTTACTTATGAAAACATCAAACTACATCGCAAAGCCGAATTCTAAAATCTCACTATCAAAATATTCAACTAAAGATACATCTACTATTAAATCTAAAGATGATGGAAAAGAACTTTTAGAAAAGAATATCGAGAAGATGATTGAACTTCAAAACAAACTTTATGCTTCAGATAAACATTCTATTTTACTGATCTTTCAAGCGATGGATGCGGCGGGAAAAGATTCCACAATCAAACACGTAATGAGTGGGCTTAATCCGCAGGGCACACAAGTTTATAGTTTTAAACAACCATCAAAAGAAGAAATGGATCATGGTTATCTTTGGCGAATTTGTAAATCACTACCTGAAAGAGGACGAATTGGGATTTTTAACCGATCTCATTATGAAGAAGTTTTGATTGTAAAAGTTCACGATCTTTTAAAGTTTCAAAGAATTCCCGAAGAGTTAATTGATAAAAATATCTGGCAAAAAAGGTATGAACAAATTAATAATTTTGAAAACTATCTTTACGAAAACGGTACTGTTGTGATAAAATTTTTCTTACACGTTTCTAAAGAGGAACAAAAGGAAAGATTTCTAGCCCGCATAAATGATCAATCTAAAAACTGGAAATTTTCTGCTGCTGATTTAGCAGAAAGAAAACTTTGGGATGAATATCAAACAGCTTATGAAGAAGCAATTTCTTCAACAAGTAAAAAGCATGCACCTTGGTATATTATTCCTGCCGATAAAAAATGGTTTGCTCGTTTACTTGTTAGCGAAATAATTGTTGACACTTTAAACAAATTAAACTTAAACTATCCCGAATTATCAAAAGAGCAATTGGCAGATTTACAAAAATGCAAAGAAAATCTTTTAGCAGAAAAATAATTTTGTTTTTCGACTGCGCTAAATTATTTCTTTAATTCTTTCCGGCGGTCTTGCAAGAATAGCTTTATCGCCTTTTTCAACAATTGGGCGTTGGATAAGATCGGGATTTTCAATCATTAAATTTAAAATTTCATCTTCACTAAATTTTTCAATTTTTGATTTTAAATTTTTATAAGCTTCTTCACTTTTTCTTAATAATTCTGATGGTTTCATTTGCATTTTTTTAAGCAGAGATCTTAATAATGATTTTGAAAATGGTTCGATGTAGTAGTTAACTTTTTCAAAATCGATGCCTTGCTCTGAGAAGGCTTTGGCAACTTTTCTACAAGTTGTACAAGTTGGCTTTTCATAAACCGTTATTTTGTTCATAATTTTAACCTTTCTATTGAATTATTGAGCATAATATTTGTGATGCAGTTTAATTGTTAAATTTCATCAGAATCAGGAAAAATAAAATATATCTTGTATTTTAGATCATTAAAATTCCAAATTATCATCAAAGGAAAAATATGAAATATTTTCTAACACTTTTGTTTTCAATAACACTTTTTATTTCTGCTTACTCACAAAATTATAAGCAAGTAAAAATTTATGTAAACGATAAATCAGATTACGCTGCGCTGCAATCTGCAGGATTAGAAATTGATCACGCATTTTGGGGAAAAGATAATTCGCTAACTGTTTATTTAAGCGATGAACAATTTTCTAAACTTCAGCTAACAAGTTTTAGATACGATGTTTTAATAGATGATTGGTTTGATTATTATTCAAAACAGCCGACGCTAACCGAATCAGAAAAATCATCCTTTATCCAGCAAAGTAAAAAAAATTATGGAGTTGAAGGATTTGGTTACGGTTCTATGGGTGGATTTTATACACTTGCTGAAATAAATGCGCAGCTTGATTCAATGTATGCTCATTATCCAAACATAATAACACAAAAGTTTTCTATTGGGAATACTATTGAAGGCAGACCAATTTATGTTGTTAAGATTTCCGACAATCCAAATGTAAACGAAAGTGAACCGCAAGTTTTTTATAATTCGTTAATTCATGCAAGAGAACCACAGGGAATGATGACTATAATGTATTATATGAATTACTTGTTAGAAAATTACGGCACCGATCCTGAGGTAACATATTTGGTAAACAACAGAGAAATCTATTTTCAGCCGGTTGTAAACCCCGATGGTTATGAATATAATCGCAGTACAAATCCAAACGGCGGCGGTATGTTCAGGAAAAACCGAAGGTTAAATTCTGGTGGGTCTAGAGGCGTAGATTTGAATAGAAATTTTGGTTATCAATGGGGCTATAATAATTCCGGGTCAAGCAACGTTCCTTCGGATGAAACATACAGAGGTACAGCAGCATTTTCAGAACCGGAAACACAAGCAATGAGAGACTTTGTAAATGCAAAATCTTTTAAAACTGCTTTAAATTATCACACTTATAGTAATTTGCTTCTCTACCCATGGGGTTATGTAAGCACTCCAACTGTTGATAATGCAATTTTTGTTGAATACTCTAATGATATGGTTGCATATAACGGTTATGAAAATGGACAGCCTCCAGTAATTTTATACGACGTAAACGGTGCAACCGATGATTGGATGTACGGGGAACAAACTTCAAAACCAAAAATACTATCTATGACACCGGAAGTCGGCTCAACAGGATTTTGGCCAACACAAGCAGAAATTTTTCCACTCGCAATAGAGAACCTTCAGCCAAACTTATATTATACCTGGGTTGCTGGTGAATCGGTTGGTTTAATTAATCCAAGTTTTTCTCAGCAGTTTTTTAATCCTGGTGATAACGTTGATTTGATAATTCCACAATTAAGAAATAAAGGTTTAAGCGATGCATCAAATATTTCTTTGTCACTTACTTCGGATAATCCATTAATAACTATTAATTCAGGTTTAGTTAATGTTGGAAATATTACAGCAAGAACTACGGTAAACAATTCTCAAAACTTTTCATTTACTATTGGCAGCACAATGCCTGCAGATGTATATGTAAAAATGCTTGTTACTGTTTCCACAGCAGGTACACCAATGTTTGTTGATACTCTTAGTTTTATAACCGGAACACCAATCATGGTTTTTGCAGATACAACAAACGATCCTTTACTTTTATGGAATGTTACTGTAACACCAACAACTTCACAAAAATGGGAAGCAACTACTACATCATTTCATTCTTCACCGACAAGCTTTACTGATAGCAAAACAGGCACTTATGTAAGCAATGCAACTGTAACAATGACAATGAAAAACGCTGTTGATTTAAGTACATACGCTCATCCAAGATTAAGTTTTTGGACTAAGTATGAAACAGAAAGTAATTATGATTACGGACAGGTTGAAGTTTCAACAAACAACGGAATCACCTTTACTCCGCTTGCCGGTAATTATACACAGCCTGGAACTGGTTCATTTCAACCTAACAATGAACCTTTGTATGATGGACTTCAAGCAACTTGGGTTAATGAAGAAATGGATTTAACTTCTTACAATTCAAATCAGGTAAAAATAAAATTTGAATTAAAGACTGATGGTTCAGTAAACAAGGACGGCTGGTACGTTGATGATGTTGGAATATTAGTTTTCGGAATTGTTCCTGTTGAACTTAGTTCGTTTACTGCAGCAGTACAGGATAAAGATATTTTATTAAATTGGATTACCTCAACCGAAACAAATAATATGGGATTTGAAGTTGAGAGAAAATCAACAAAATTAAATTCCGGTTGGCAAAAATTGGGATTCGTTTCCGGCAATGGAACTACAACTGAAAAATCAGCTTACTCTTTTGTGGATAGAAATCCTGTGGAAGGAAAAACTTATTACAGATTAAAACAAATTGATTTTGACGGATCATCTAAAACTTATACTCAGGTTGAAGTAAATTTTGGAGTTGCAAAGGAATATTCACTTGCTCAAAATTATCCCAATCCATTTAATCCAAGTACAGAAATAAATTTCTCATTAGAAAAATCCGGTAATACAATTTTAAAAGTTTATAATATTCTTGGATCAGAAGTAGCAACTCTTTTAGACGGTTTTATGGAAGCTGGCAAACATTCCGTTAAATTTAATGCAAAAGATTTAACATCCGGAGTATATTTCTATACTATAAAAGCGGATAATTTTACTTCTACAAAAAAGATGATACTAATGCGTTAAGTTCGTAGCTCAGGACCCCCGTCCTGAGTTTTCTTCTAATAAACAAATGGAAATAATTGAGAAAGCTTAATGTTAACTTCAACATTGAGTTTAAAAATAAGAACTCGGGACAGATTCGCCGCGGCGAACCGAGCTACGATAGAAATTTTATTTTCAATATTATTTATTGGGCTAACAAATAATCCGCAATTTTGCCTAAATCTTTAATGTCTTTATTACCAAAGCCCGGCATAATTTGATTGGGATATTTTGCTTTAAATGATTTGAATCTGTCTGAATCCATAAACGAATTTGGATTACGAAGATAATTTATAAGATTATCTCTGCTGCTCCAAAATTCCTTTATGTTTTTTAAAGATGGTCCCATGTTTGTTCCTGCAAGATCAGCACCATGACAGTTTACACAGCCAAAAGTCATTACAAGTTTTTCTCCTGTAATTTCATCTGTTGTTTGCGGACCCATTGGTGAATCATTCATTCCGGAAAAATCTTTCATTGGGGCTTCATCTTCTTTTGTTAATCTGTTAAGCATAAAAAGAATAATAAATAAAAGTAAAAAAGCTGCCACCCATATCTGAGGTTTTGTCATATATCCTATTACTAATTTGTTAATGAAAATTTAAATCAATTTATTCTATTTCAAATGATGCGTTTACTACGCCCACAATTTCTTTTTCAATTGAGCTAAGATCATTTATTCCGTAATCAGAAATTGCATTAGAAAATTTTGGAGTGATTTGTAAAACTCCCATTCTTGCACTTCTCATCGGACCTAAATCTCTATCTGTTGCATCTGCAATTTTTTGCGCTCTTATCATAGCATCTTTTGCCGCTGCTGCCTGAATTTCAATTTTTAAATCAGCCATTTTTGTGTAGTGATATTCCGGCTGCTCTACATTAAAGCTAACACCTTTTTCAATGAGTGAAGTTATTTCGAGCGAAAGTTCTTTAATTTTATTTACATCGGTTGATTGAATTTCAATTCTTTGGCTGTAAACATATCCAATAACTCTACCTGAACTGTAACCCTGATCATTCATCTCATAAACAGGATAATTATTTATTGTAAAAAACTCTATTTTGTCTTTTGGAAATCCTTTGTTTGACAGATATGAAATTAGAATTGGTTTTTGTCTATTCAACTCTGAATAAGCACCTTCTGAAGTTGAAGCTTGAACAGAAATTGTTCCGCGTAAAAAACCAAGATCAGAAACAATTTCTTTTTTTGCAGAACCTGTAACATTAATTGTCTGATTAGCCCTTTGGCTCGATTTCCAGGCATTAGTAAAGAACACAACGCCAATTATAAAACTAATACCGATTATTACGGCGGGAACAAAAAGGTGGTTCTTATTTTCCATATTGTATAGTGATTTTTATAAATATTAAATGCGTTTAAACGTGTGGCAACTTATCAAAAAAGAGTAATTTTAACAACTGAAATAATGACTATGGATTAATAAAATCATGTTTTAATCTGTGATAATCAGCGTAATCCGCGATATCCGTGTTCTATTGCAGTGGAATAATTCTTAACTTAAAATCAAAAAAATGAATCAAAAATCAAACAAGCTTATAAACGAAAAAAGCCCATATCTATTACAGCACGCTTACAATCCTGTAAACTGGTTTGCCTGGACAGACGAAGCATTTGAGAAAGCAAAATCGGAAGACAAACCAATTTTTCTTTCGATTGGATACTCTACCTGCCATTGGTGCCACGTAATGGAAAGAGAATCTTTTGAAGATGAGGAAGTTGCACAATTGATGAACGATACTTTTGTATCCATAAAAGTTGATCGTGAAGAACGACCTGATATTGATGGAATTTATATGTCTGTTTGCCAGATGATGACAGGCAGTGGCGGCTGGCCTTTAACGGTTGTTATGACTCCGGATAAGAAACCATTTTTTGCCGGAACATATTTTCCAAAGCATAATCGATTTAACAGAATCGGAATGATGGAACTGATTCCCAAACTTAAATCTGTTTGGATAAATCAAAAAGATGAAGTACTAAAATCGGCTGATGAAATAGCAGCATCATTAAGTAAACAAAGTTTTATTTCCGATAAAGTAGAAATTGATGATACAATTTTGGATAAAGCTTACGAAGAATTATTAAAAAGATATGATGAAACACATGGTGGATTTGGCAGCGCACCAAAATTTCCCTCCCCGCATAATCTTATATTTCTGCTGCGATATTGGAAAAGAAAGACAGAGCCAAAAGCACTTGAGATGGTTGAAAAAACTTTAACTGAAATGCGCCGTGGTGGAATTTATGATCACATTGGTTTTGGGTTTGCGCGCTACTCAACCGATCAGCAATGGCTTGTGCCGCACTTTGAAAAAATGCTTTACGATCAGGCAATGCTGGTAATGGCTTACATCGAAACTTATCTTGCGACAAAAAATCAATTTTACAAAAATACGGCTGAAGAAATATTAGAATATGTTTTGAGAGATATGACTCATCCCGAAGGCGGATTTTATTCCGCTGAAGATGCTGACAGCGAAGGTGAAGAAGGTAAATTTTATTTGTGGGGTACAGATGAGTTAAGAAATGTTTTGGATAAAGACGAATATAGTTTTGTTATAAAGGTTTTCAATGCTTCTGATAATGGTAATTGGACTGATGAATCAAAGGGGATAATGACGGGGACAAATATTCTGCATCTAAAAAAATCCAGCAAAGAACTCGCTGAAGAACTTAATTTAAGTGAAGAACTATTTTCAAAGAAGTTAAATTCAATCCGGAAAAAACTTTTTGATTATCGTAAAAAAAGAATTCATCCGCATAAAGATGATAAGATTTTAACCGATTGGAATGGTTTGATGATTTCAGCATTCGCTAAAGCAGCACAAGCTTTTAATAATAAACGATATGCAGATGCCGCAGAAGAATCATACTCATTTATTCAAAAATATTTAATGGATAACGATGGAAAATTAATTCATCGCTTTCGTGATGGCGAATCCGGTTTACCGGCACACATTGATGATTATGCATTTATTATTAATGCGCTGATTGATCTTTACGAAACAACTTTTGAAATTAAATTTTTAAAGCAGGCTGTTGAACTGAATAAAATATTATTAAAAGATTTTTGGGATCAATATAACGGCGGATTTTATTTTACTTCTTCAACAAGTGAAAAACTTATTACAAGACAAAAAGATGTTTATGATGGCGCAATTCCATCGGGAAACTCTATCGCATTATTAAATCTTATAAAATTATCCCGTTTCACTTCTGATATTAATTTTGAAAATACAGCAGCAGAACTTGTAAAATATTTTTCAGGATATATTTCACGATCCCCTTCTGCGTTTTGTATGTTTATGTGCGGATTGGATTTGCTTTACTCTCCATCAACGGAAATTGTAATTGTTTCCGAGCAGAAAGATAATTTGACTATTAAAGCTATTGAGCTGATCAGAAATATTTATAATCCCAATAAAGTTGTAGTATTAAAATCTGATAACAATCATAAAGATTTTGCAGCATTATTATCATTTACAAAAGATATGAATATGAAAGGAAATAACACGACATTTTATGTTTGTCGTGATTATAAATGCAATCAGCCTGTAAATACGATTGAAGAGTTAGAAAAATTACTTTTACAATAAATAATAGTAACAACTCAAGTAGATATTTTGATTTACTTAGACTAATTTTGCTGTGGTAGAATAAAATTAAGCCGGAGAATTACATTGAACTCAGATAATAAGTTTGTTCGATCGTTAATTGAAAATGCAAAGCAAGGCAACAACGCTGCTATTGAACAACTTTTTCAAATGAATCTTGGTAAAATTTATGCTTTTGCATTAAGACTTACTGCTAATAAATCTTTGGCAGAATCTATTACCAAAGAAACATTTATTGAAGCCTGGAAAAAAATGAATCTTGTCCGCAGTGATGCTTCATTTTTAAAATGGTTAAGCGCAATTACTGTTTATAAAACAATCGATTCACTTCGATCAAACAAATCCAAAACAAAAATCAATCATAATGAACTAAGAGAACTTGAATCAAAAGATGAGTTAGATAAATACATCCTTGATTTACCCGATCAAGAAAGAATGATATTTGTTCTTAATAAAATTGAAGGATATACGATTGAGGAAATATCCGATATGATGGGAATAAAAAAAGATCAAGTAAAAGTTCATTTAGATATTGCCATAACCAAACTTATAAGTAGTGAGTCTTCACTTGCAAACGAAACTGTCATGACCGAAAAAATTTCTAAAGTTGTTCCTGAACTGCAGCCTTCTTTAGAAGTAAGAAATGGAATTTTTTCTTACATAATGGATGTGAAAATCCGCGAACAAAAAGAACAAGAAAGAATTGCAGATGCGCTTGCAGATAAAGAGAAAATTTCTAAAGGCGAAGAAGAAATTCTGCACGAGAAGGAATCTTACCCTGATGAAGAAATCGTAAAACCTAAGAAGCAGTTTAATTTTAATCCTGAGTTATTTAAAAAAATTGCTTACACTATTTTAGGTTTAGGTATTGCAATTGCTGCGTACATTTTTATTACTTCAGGCGGTGGTTGGGAAGTTATACAAATTTCTGGTCAGCCAAAATTAAACGGTAAAGTCATGAACAAAAGTGATGACTTTGCATCAGAAAGCACAATCGAAACTGATGCAAGTTCTTCCATTACTGTTACAATTCCTGCCTTAGGAAGATTGTCGATAGATAACTCATCAGTTGTGTCAAGAACAAAAAACAATGATGAAATAAAATTAGACAAGGGACAAATCAGAAAATTTGAAGGTGATGCTTCTGATGTTTTAAAAGTAATTACCCCATTAGCTAAGTTTAGTGAATTATATAAAGGCAGCGCATTCAGATTGAATGTTGATGAAAACGGCATTTGCAAATTAACAGTAGAAAGCGGCTGGGTAATAGTTAATATAAAAGATTTTGATTCTTATGTTCCTAAAAATTTTGATTGCCTGATCGCACGAGGCAGATATGCAATTCCCTATCCGGCGGATTCATCTCCGGAATTGATTTCGCTTCTTCAAAATTTTAGCGGCTTAAATGATCCTTCAGTTGGAACTATATTATCAAAAATGACAAAGAAAGAGTCTCTTTCTCTCTGGCATATAATTCAATTAATTAGCACAGAGAATAGAAGCATTGCTTTTGATAGACTGAGTGAACTTATTCCTGCACCGTCATCAGTTACAAAAGAAGGAATTCTTGCTCTGCATAAATCTATGCTTTTAGATTGGCGGCAGGAAATTGAATTGAAGATGGATTAGTAATTTTAGTTGATATTTAAAATTACAAACCCAGTTCGCTC
>JAGOXU010000054.1 GCA_018059515.1 Ignavibacterium sp. | reverse complement strand
ATCGTATTTTGCAGGAAGCGTCGGTCCGAATAATCCCATTTCAGCCATTTTAGGAATAAGCTGCTCAGGAAATTTAGCTTCTCTATTGTACTGTTCAATAATTGGAATCACTTCATCGCTAACAAACTGGCGTACGGTATCCCGAATCATCCGCTCTTCTTCTGAAAGCAGGGAATCAATATTAAAATAGTCCACTCCGACGAACTTGTTCATATTTTCCTTCTAAAATTTGTAGGGCTAAAATTATCAAAACGTACATAGAGAAACAATTTTAATTTGCGTTGATTATTGTATTGTTATTTGCAAATATTTTCCCAATTGGTGCTTAAAAATTATGAATTAAAACATTTATCAAATTTTTAATAAATCGATTTATGTATTATCTTTGCCCTGCTATTTTTCAGATTTGGAGAGGTGGGTGAGTGGCTGAAACCAACGGTTTGCTAAACCGTCGTAGGGGTTAAACTCTACCGCGAGTTCGAATCTCGCCCTCTCCGCAATTAAAGCTTTCTTTCCCGGAAGCTTTTTTTATTTATTAAATTTCGAATTCAAATATTATAAGGGTTAAACTCTTTATCGAGTTCTCCCATTGGGATGGCGATGCCAGAATCTCAATCTCTTACTTGTAATGGTGATACCAGCCGTAGTAAAACTTCAATCTAGGAAGCTTATTTATTTATGATATTTTGGATTTTAATACGTTTGGGTACAGCTTTAATATTATATTTTTTGCCGTAAGAGTTGATATTCAGACCTGCCCTCCCTTTCTTAAGTGAAAAAAGAGTATGGTACCTGTCCATCTCTAATTGTAGTTTAAATAATATTGGGAGGGAGATACACTATACAATTATGCTGTCCCTCTTTAGAGTCTAATAATTTTATTAAAAAATATTCTAAAAAATTTTGTTGAAAGCGAAAAATTGTTTTAACTTATAGGGAAACAATTTTCTTTACTTTCATTAATCAAGGAGAAGTGTTATGCCTAAACAAGTTGCACCATTCCATTCCAAGACCGGCGAAGTATATCATATATACAGTGTTTGTTCATCCGGTAAGTTTATTGTAAAAGGTAGAAAAGTAGCCGGCAAAGGAAATAAAAAACTTTGCAAAGCATGTGTTGATATCAGAGCAGGAAAAAGAGATCGTTAGTGGCATTATTTTTTACCTGATCTTATGGTTCTGATTATTAATTTGATTATATGGATCTCCTCCGCCCTTACAAGTAGAGGAGATTTTTTTTGCTTGCTCAAGAATTATAGTAGTACTATTTAATATTTAACAAGCTTTAAAACTGTATCGGGAATTAATATAATGGTAGTATTTATCTAGATGGAATTTCAACGCCAGATTAACAATCTTACAAAGATATTCAGTGTAATAAAATTTATACAGAATGAAGAATCGAAGTTGATTTATTACAATCCGCCCAAACTCGTAATCAGTTTCGCCAAATTCGAACTGAAAGTATTTTACTAAAACGAAGCTATCTGTAAGCAATGCACTATAATCTCAACTATTCAAGGAAATTATAATTAGTTTTATTATTTTTCTCGCCAGCTAATAAAAAATCCGAAAAGAATAACTACCGATTCATATTAAATTAAATGGAATTCTTATTTTATGAAAATGGTCCTTCCCCTATCTAAAGAAAAAACATTTTTCTTAATTGTAGTAACACTGATTGCATTTATTGGCTGTGATAAAAAAATTGAAAGTGTTAAGCCCAACTTAGATGAAGAATTTAATTTTAATCAAGCTGAGTATGAGGCTGTTCTTGAACATTCTTTTAGTTTTTCTGATACTACTGATCTGTTATATCAATCAATAAAGGAAAATTTAGATACCTTAAAATCGTTTTATTTTAATATTAATTTTAAACCAATTTTCATAAAAAGTTATGAATCAAAAAGCTTTGTTGATTCTCTTTTAACTATTATTGGGAAAGCTGAAGAGCATGGTTTAAATCCGGAAAATTATAATTACACAAAAATTAAAAATGAATTCTCGGAATCAATAGATCCAAAAACTTATAATAAAAAGAGATACCTTCATCTTGCAAACGCTGAGATGCTTGCAGCAAATGCAATCTTAACTTATTCCATACATATGCGGCATGGTGTAGTTAATCCAAGAAAAATATTTGCCGAATCATATTATTTACCTGTAACGGATTCGCTTAATCAAAAGTTATTTGAACCATTTGAACAGGAAAACATCATTGAGTATCTAAAAAATATCCAGCCAAAGAGTGAGAAATACAAAAAGATGCAGGCAGCTTTAAAAAGATTTGTGGGAATAAAGGATTTTGAGTGGACTGCTATTCCGGTTACGGATAAAAAAGTAGAGCCAGGTAATGTGTATCCTTCAATTGATTTAGTTATAAATAAACTAATCACTCTTGGTTTTTTGGATACAAGCAAGATGAAGATTAATGATTTAGTTTTATATGATACCTTGTTAACAGCGCCGATAAAAAGTTTTCAGAGGGCTAACGGTTTAAATGATGATGGTATTATAGGTAAAACGACAATCGAAAGATTAAACATAACGCCAATGGAATATGTTGACAAAATAAAATTGACTTTAGAGAGATTCAGATGGTTAGATTATTCTGATACTGCTAAATACATATTGGCTAACATTCCCGATTTTAAAGTTTACGCAATGGAAAACGGTGTAGAGAAATTTAACATTATTATCTGTGTAGGCAGAAAAGGAAAATGGGAAACTCCGAATCTTTACGGACAAATATCTTACATGGTATTAAATCCCACCTGGTCTGTACCAAAGAGCATTATACAAGAAGAGATTGTAAGCGGTTTACGTCGTGATTCGTTATATCTAAAGAAACGGTACTTCAAGGTTTATAAAGCAGGTGAACGCGTAAGTCTGGATGGATTAACAGCACACGAACTTTCATCATCAAATCGTTACAGCATTGTGCAGGATCCCGGAGCGGGCAATGCTTTGGGTAAGATAAAGTTTATGTTTAAAAACCCGTTTGGTGTTTATTTACATGATACACCAACAAGAGCTCCATTTAAATATGTTAATAGGGCTGTTAGTCATGGCTGTTTGCGTGTAGAAAAGCCGATGCAGCTTGCGGAGTATTTGCTTAATAATAATTCTAATTGGACAACTGATTTTATAAAAATTGAAGTCGGGCAAAAGGTGGATAACCCAAATGTTGTTGAAGAGTTTAACATTAAGAGAAGTAACTTAAGAAAGAACCATAGTTATGGTGTTACAACGGAAGTAAAGTTTGATAGGTCGATTCCCCTTTTTGTGGATTATTATACTGTGTGGGTTGATGAGAACGGTGTTTTTAATTATCGGGATGATGTTTATGATAGGGATAAGGTTTTAAGAAAATACTTTTTGGAGTAAATGAAATTTACCACCGAGGATGCAAAGTGATACAAATAGTAAAGGCGCAGCGAATTTTATTTAGGTTGATATATTATTACTTTTACAAATAAATAATGCATAAGTATAAAACGAAATGATTCGATTTAAAATATTAACAAAGTATGTGTATATATTTTTAGCGATTGTAATTATTTATAATTCGTTTGGATATGTTATGCTCTATCTTCCTGCTTCATCAATTATAAAAGCTGTTGTTAGTAAATCGATTAAAGACAAAAAGATAAAGACTGAGGATTTAAGTGTACTTGTATTTAACATAGTTGATCTTAAAAATAATAAGTATGATTTAATCTGGAAAAAGCCGGGCAAAGAGTTCAGGTTTAATGGTAAGATGTACGATATCGAGGATAAGAAAGAGACAAAAGACAGCGTTTATTACACTTGCTACTACGATCACAAAGAGAATATTATTGAAGAAATATTTTCATTACAAGTTGCTAATCATAAAAATGATAGAACAAATTTTACACAGCGTGTAATTTTGGTAGGATTATATTCCGAAAATATTGATTGTAATTTTTCAAAACATTTTAATGATGACATAAAAAATATTCCGCTTCTTATAAAAGAAGCCGTAACACCTAATCCAATTGAAGAGATACCTACACCTCCCCCGCGATTAATCGTTTAACTTTTCATACTTTAAAAAAGCTCTAAGAAAAATTAATTAATTTCTATTCTCCGAGCTATAAACAAATTAATCAAAGGATAAGTAAATGAATCTAGTTAAGACGATTATACTTTGTTCTTTTCTTTTGCTGCTATTTGCAGTAACAAGTAACGCACAAAAGAAGGACTCAATACTATATCTAATACCTATAGATCAGATAGACTCTATAAAATATGAAACAGACGAAGTAATAGTAACGGGAACACGAACAAACCAAAAAATAATTGATATTCCCTACTCCGTTGTTAGAATCAGTCCTACTCAGTATAAATATGATAGAAAAGTTTCGATAAGTGATGTATTGAACGCTGTACCGGGCGTTTTTATGCAGTCGCGTTATGGTAATCACGATGTAAGAATTTCTATACGTGGATTTGGAAGCCGATCTAATTCGGGTATCCGTGGTGTTAGAATTCTACTTGATGGAATTCCTGAGTCGGAACCGGACGGACAAACCAGAATAGAATCGATAGATTTCAATTCAATTGGCAGCATAGAAATAGTTAAGGGAAATTCATCCTCACTTTATACAAATGCACCTGGTGGAGTTGTAAATTTTATTAATGATATAAATTTCAGTAAATCATTTATAACCCAATTTAATGATTTCGGTTCTTCTGACTTAAGAAGGAATGGATTTAAAGCCGGTATCCGAACAGAAAATTATGGATTGCTGACTACCTACACATATCATAATTACAAAGGATACCGTCCACACAGTGAAGATTATTGGCATATTCTGAATACCGCTTTTGAAACTACACCGGGAGATAATACAAACCTTCAATTTCTTGGATATTTTGCTACTGGCTTGTTAAGACTACCTGGCTCTTTAACAAAAGCTGAATTTGATGCTAATCCTTTTCAAGCAGCACAAAGAGAAATGGATTGGGATTTCCGGAGAGTGTCAAAAAAAGGCCGAGTTGCAGTAAGATTTAATACTAAGTTTGGTAAAAGTCTAAACAACGAAATTGAAGTGACCGGTTATGGAACAATTAAATATTTTGAACGGGCTGCAAGAAATTCGTTCAGGATTTTTGATCGTTATGGGCTTGGTGCTTCACTAAAGTATGTTAACAAATCAACTATCTTTGATAGAGTAAACAGCTTTACGATCGGTGGTGATTTGTTTTATCAGACAGGACCTGTATCTGAGTTTAACAGTCTTGCAGGTGCAAAAGGCGATCAGTTGTTAAATTATCTGGATGAAACAATTGGCAATTCGGGTGTATATATCCTAAATAATTTTGAAATATATAATAAGCAATTATACTTTTTGATGAGTGGTAGATATGATAATGTTTATTTTGATCAGATGAACCGATTGCTTGGAGCACAAAATGACAGCAGAAGATTTGAAGACTTTACACCAAAGTTTGCGCTTAATTATAAAGTAACTCCCTCTATTGCTGTTTACACTTCATTTGGGTACAGCTTTGATTCGCCTGCGGGAAATGAGCTTGATAATTATCCCACAAGCACAAAACCCGGTACATTGTTAAATCCTGATTTGAAGCCGCAGCAATCGACTAATTTTGAGCTTGGGGTAAAAGGCAATTTACTAAATAGTACGAGTGATTTTTTTAGTAATACCCTATTTGAGTTTACATTCTTTAAAACTCAGGTAAAAGATGAAATTGTACCTTTTGATGTTTATGGCAGCGCTTTCTTTAGAAATTCCGCAAAGACAAATCGGAACGGAATTGAAGCCGGTATAACGTCTGAAGTGTATGATGGTTTAAAGGCAATAATATCATATACTTATTCTGATTTTTCTTATGATGAGTATTCGACAATTGCGATTGCAGTTGATTCCGTTGGAACAATCATAACTTCATCAGAAAATTATAGTGGGAATATTGTGCCAAGCGTACCTAAGCATAATCTATTTTTAGCACTGGAATACAAGCGCCAGCTAACACCCTATCTAAATGGATTTGTTAAAGGAGCGTTTCAAAGTTTAAGTGGTATGTATGTTAATGATGCAAACTCATTCGAAACTGAGGGCTATCAAATTCTTAATTCAACCTTAGGATTAGAAATGTTTTTGGGCAATTTTAATGTACTGCTATCCGGCGGAGTAAATAATATATTGGATAAAACTTATGTTGGGTTTGTTAATATTAACTCATCAAACGGAAGATTTTATGAAGCAGGTGAACCACAAACATTTTTTGCATCTTTAAAATTGGGATATCAGTTTTAAGTTTAATAAAAGGGAATCATGAAAAAAAATATTAAAATTCAATTCTTTAATCTCTTATTTATTAACGCCGTCTCCTTTGCACAAGGAGGCGGTATAATTATCGGAGAAAACTATAGAATCTTTCCAAGTTCTACTTCTCAATCCGAAGTGTTTATAACACAGCATCCGGATAATAAAAACATTCTTTTTTCATCCGCAAATACTGTGCAATTGGCGCCAACATTTTTTGTAAGTGAAGGCATATATGTAACAACAGACGGCGGAGAAAACTGGTTTGGAAGTGATACTTGCAACGGTGCAAATATCTTTTTTCATGGCGGCGATCCATCAATAGCTATTGATAAAAACGGAACTTTTATATTAAGCAGAAAAGGAACTCTATCTTTTCCCGGTGCTTATTCACATTATTCAAATGATCAAGGTGTTACCTGGTCTTCACAAAAAACAATTACTAATGATGATTTGGAAAGAGTATCAATTGTTACTGATACCGACCCTAACAGCAGTTATTTCGGAAGAACTTATGCAGTTTGGGCTAAACTTACTCCTCCCTATCCTATTAGATTTGCATCCACAGATAATATAACCGGAAACTGGAGTACAGTATCCCAAATTAATAATCCAACAACTCGAGGCGCCGGTGGTGAAATAGTTCTTGGACCTGAGAACCAGGTTTATGCTTGCTGGGCTGGCGTTACAAATACTTCACCATTTACAGAAGTTTTTGTTGGATTCGCTTCTTCTACAAACGGCGGCACTAACTGGTATGTTAATGAAAATATTTTTCCGATGAATGGAATTGTTGGGATATTAACGAATAAGCAAAGTATAAGAGTTAATGGTTTACCAAGAATGGCTGTTGATCTTTCAAACACAGCAACACGCGGAACAATCTATATAGTAACATCCCAAAAAAATCTTTCACCCGCAGGTAGTGATCCGGATATTATTTTAAGGAAATCCATCAACGGAGGTCAAACTTGGTCTTCGGCAATCAGGGTTAATCAGGATGCGCTTAATAACGGTAAATCACAATTCTTTACGGGTATAACAGTTGATGATTTTGGCGGTGTTAACATAATTTTTTATGATGATAGAAATACAACAAATGATTCCTCCGGTGTTTTTCTCGCCAGATCAACAGATACAGGTAATACCTGGGCTGAATACGAAATCAGCGATCACAATTTTAAGCCTATTGCTATCGGTGGATTAGGACAAGGTTATATGGGTGATAATATTGATATTACTTCCGTTGGCAATAAACTTTTTCCGGTATGGATGGATAATTCAACCGGTGTGTATCAAATATGGTCTGTTCCTATCGAGATCTTATCTGTAGGTGTTAATGGTGAAGATTATGCTTCAATTCCTAAGGAGTTTAATCTAAAACAAAATTTTCCAAATCCATTTAACCCGACTACGCATATTGAATTTAGTTTGCCCAGCAGTGCTGATGTATTATTGAAGGTGTATGATTTAACTGGAAAAGAAATAGTTACACTTATAAATGAACCAAAAACTACGGGTAACCATAAAATTAATTTTGATGCTGCTGAATATAATCTTTCAAGCGGCGTCTATTTTTATAGTTTAACAGCAAACGGATTTACACAAACAAAACCGATGATGCTGCTTAAGTAATTTTATTTTAGCAGAATCATCTTTTTAGTCTCAACAAAAATCTGTCCTGAGCCTGTCGAAGGATCCACTGCTCTTAGTTGATAATAATAAATTCCGCTTGCCAACTGAAGACTGCCGACTGCGGACTGGAACTCAACCTCATAACTTCCCGCATCTCTATATTCATTAACAAGAGCTGCAACTTCATTTCCAAGAATGTCATAAACTTTTAATGTTTGCCAACTGCTAACTGGAGACTGCCAACTGATTTTTGTACTTGGATTAAAAGGGTTTGGGTAGTTTTGGGAGAGTGAAAATTTTGTTGGGGCTATTTCAACTTCAACAATTTCTGAGTATTCAAAACTTCCGTTAAAATCTATTTGCTTTAATCTATAATAAAATTTTGTTGAGGCTATATCTGATAAGTTATCTGAATAAGAATATTGCTGTGGTTCTGATGTTGTCCCTTTCCCTGCTTTAAATCCAATTGTTGCCCAATTTGTTTTATCAAAACTTCTTTCAATTTCAAAGCCGTGGTTATTTAATTCTGTTGCTGTTGACCAGGTCAATTGAACATTGGGACTTGAATAAAAAGCTGTGAATGAAGTAAGTTCAACAGGAACCGGTGGAATGTAAAAATAATTATTATTAATAATAGTTCCATTATCGCCAACCGCCCATTCTTGGAAAGGTTCAATTGAAAAAGCAGAATTTATTGATTTAGTAATACTTGTAGAATTTTCTGTCCAGGATATGCCACCATTTGTTGTTTCAAAAATAACAGTAGAATTATCAATATTTTTTCCCCCAAATAATCTACCGAATCTAGTTGAATGGAAAACTATAAAATTGAAATTATAGTCATCAGAAAAGGAAATATCAGTCCAAGTGTCTCCCTGATCTATCGAATGAAATACGGCTCCACTATCACCAACTACATATATAATATTTGAATCTTTTACTGCTATATTGTTTAGCTTTATTCTTCTGCCTACATTTTTTTCTACCCACAAATTACCATTATCGGTTGTAATGAAAATATTTCCTTCTTCACTGCAAACAAATCCCATGTTAGAATTAAATTTAATGTAATTTAGGTTTTCTTGACTGAATGAGGCTTGTTGCTCCCAACTTATTCCTCCGTTCGTTGTCTTAATAAATAATCCATCATGCCCGACAGCATAACCATTAAATTCATTTTCAAATACAATTGAATTAATATTACTCAAACTCATGGTAAAAACGGGAGTCAGAGTAGACCCCATATCCGAAGTGAAATAAATCACACTCTCTTCATTATTTATAAACCTATTTGCTGCGATAAATCCATTCATATTATCCTTAAAAAACAAAGTTGTAAACTTTTGATTAGGATAGATATTTTTAATATGCCAATTAGGTGGACCCTGTAAAATTATACTCTCATATTTGTTCAAATTGTGATCTAATTTATATCCAATCGCTATTCTATTTTCAGTTGACGAAAACCCTCCAATCATTTTATGCTTTAATCCAAGTGGATATTCTTCAATCGTGTAATCATTGTATTTGATTATTAAATGAGCAGAACCACCATTAGGACCTAAACCAATAACAGGGATATAAATTTTATCTTTTGTAAATGCAGTTACTGAAACAAATCTACTATATTGATTAAAGGGGGTCATATTCCATTGTTGTCCGCCGTTTGTAGTTCTTAAAATAAATGGAGTGTAGCCTGTCTGTCCCACTGCAAATATTGTATCTAATCCTAATGCTATAAATGAATCAAAACTTGTTATGTTTGAATTGTTGTAAAAGGTGGACCAATTTGTACCAGCATCACTAGATTTTAATATCTGCCATCTATTAGACATTAAATAACCATCTGACTGAGTGAGAAATTTAAGTTGGGAAAGCCTAAAACTAAAATTGGGATAGTAGCTAGTCCAATTTTGTCCTGAATTATTGGTTCTATAAAACTCATCATACCATAAATATGATATTATTAACCAACCATTATTCGGCCCATAAAATGTGAAATCTTTTATAAACCCAGTTTCATCTGCAAATCCATGCACATAGTTCCAAGACTGTCCTCCATTCGATGTTCGAAAAATTCCATTTGAGTTTGGATTTTGACCGTGCACAAATCCTACATTTTCATTTAAAAAATAGAATTTTTTTGGATTACCAGATTGAGGGGAAAGTATTACATACCAAGTGACTCCACCATTTGTTGATTTATATAGATATCTGTTTTCATCAGTTCCGACGCTTATAAAACCAACATTTTCATTCACGAATTGAACTTTACCCCACAATTTATAAGAAGGATTAAATGAATATATTTGTAACCAATTTTCTCCACCATCGGTTGTTTTAAATAAAAAAAGGTCGTTTGTCCCATTTTTAGAATCTAGGTAGATGTTGGCCCAACCAATAGTATCGTTCAAAAAAAATGAGTTTATGTATGAAACATCTAGAAATGGATATTGATGTTTCCAGATGTTTTGTGCGTTGAATTCCATCGAATATAGACATAGGATCGTCAGTACCAGTATAATCTTTTTCATAAAAGCCCCTAAATGAAAAATTGATAAATATCTTCACTACAAACGAACGAAATATATTTGTTAAAATCAAATAAACCTTGGCGATTTATTGTTTTATTTTTTTTAGAAATGATTCAAATAACCTTGCCTTTCTTACACTGTGCAAATAATTTAGAAGAGTTAATTTTAATAATTATTTTCACACAATTAGAGGTTCTAAATGAGTCTCAGTCTTATCGCAAAATCAATCAAAGCCTCGCCCACTTTAAAGCTTAACGAAAAGTTTGCAATCTTAAAAGAAAAAGGTGATCCTGTAATTCATCTTGGCGGCGGCGAACCAAAAACCAAAGTGCCGATGGATGCAATACTTGCTACTGTTGCACACGTAAATACAGGTGAAGTACGCTATGCACCTGCAGACGGTATTCCAGCTCTTAAACAAGCAGTTATAAGGTACACAGAAGAGTTTTACGAGCGAAAAGTTAGACCTGAACATGTTATCGCATCGGGTGGAGCTAAGCAGGCAATTATGGTTGCACTTCAGGCAGTATTAAATCCGCAGGAAGAAGTTTTGTTTCCCGCCCCGTATTGGGTAAGCTATCCTGATATGGCGCGAATGATTGGCGCAATTCCTGTTCCCGCACTTCCTGAAGATGGAACGTTTTATCCGAACATAAAAGATATTACAGACAGAGTTGGCTCTTACACAAAAGCCGTTATCATCAACAGTCCAAATAATCCGACAGGAGCTATTTACAGCGAGGATTTTATTGCTGAAGTTGTTGAGTTCTGTGAGAAGAAGGATATCTGGTTAATTATGGATGATATTTATCATCGCTTGTTGTTTGATGGAAAGAAACCAATCAACTGTTTTAAGTATGCAAAAAAGAAGGATGAAAATTCTAAGCTTATTGTTATAAACGGAGTTTCTAAACAGTATGCTATGACAGGATTTAGAATCGGCTGGGCTGTTGGTAATAAAAAAGTTATTGAAGCAATGAGTAATATACAGGGACATCAAACTTCGGGTCCTTCTGTACTTTTACAAAAGGCTGCTGTTGCAGCAATTAACGGAATTCAATCCGGTGTTGAAAGTTTACGTGCAACTTTAGAAAATAACAGAAATGTTATGATAGATTTGTTAAGATCGTTTGAGGGTGTAAAAGTTTCTAAACCAGACGGAACATTTTATTGTCTGGCAGATTTTTCTGCTTATATGAAAGACTCAAACAAACTTTCGGAATTTTTAATTGATAAAGTTCAAGTGCTTACTGTTCCGGGTAAAGAGTTTGGTTTGGATGGTCATTTAAGACTAAGTTATTGCGGAGCTATAAAAGATGTTCAGGATGGAATTGAGAGAATGAAGTGGGCGCTCGATCCAAATTCACCAAATGAACTTTATATTGGCGACAGAAAATTAGTGAGGGATTGGTCATGAGTAAATATTTAGAATTTAATACTCCCGCAACAAAACAGGCAATGGAGCTTGCATCTGATTTTAGGTTAAAGAATCAAGGCTTAACTGATCTTGATAGAGTTTTCTGGAATCTACCTGATGAAGCTTTGTATGAAGAAGCAATTTTCAGAAATGAAGCAAAACTTTCAAAACAAGGTCCGTTAGTTGTGAACACAGGAAAACACACTGCAAGAGCAGCGGCTGATAAATTTATTGTTCAGGAACAAAGTACAAATAATAAAATTTGGTGGGGCGCTTATAATCGCCCATTCAGTTCTGAAAAATTTAATCAGTTGATGGGAAGAGTTCAGGCTTATTGCCAGGGTGAAGAATTATTTGTTCAGGATTGCTACGTTGGTGCCGATCCCGATTACAAAATGCCAATAAGAATAATTACTGAAAAAGCATGGCATAGTTTATTTGCAAGAAATATGTTTATCACAACCGAAGACAGAGATGAACTTAAAAAATTCATTCCTGATTTTACCGTTATCTGTTTACCCGGATTTAAAACAGATGCTTCAATTGATGGAACAAGAACTGAAACAGGAATTATTTTAAACTTTGCACAACGAACCGCGATAATTGCAAACTCACTTTATGGTGGTGAGATAAAAAAATCTGTATTCACACTTTTAAATTTCTTATTAACATTTGAAGATGTTTTGCCTATGCACTGCTCCGCAAATGTTGGAAATAAAGGTGATGTTGCATTGTTTTTTGGATTAAGCGGCACAGGTAAAACTACTCTTTCTGCTGATCCGAAAAGAAATCTTATTGGCGATGACGAACACGGCTGGAGTAATGAAGGCGTGTTTAATTTTGAGGGCGGATGCTATGCAAAAGTTATTCGTCTTTCTGCAGAACAGGAGCCGGAGATTTATGCTACGACAAGACGCTTTGGAACGATTTTAGAAAATGTTGTTTACGATCCTGTTAGCAGATACATTGATCTGGACGATGATCAAATTACAGAAAACACGCGTTGTTCATATCCGTTAAGTTTTATTCCAAATGTTGTTCCTGATGGATATGTAAGAACACATCCAAAAAATATTATTTTTTTAACTTGCGATGCTTCCGGTGTAATGCCTCCGATTGCAAAGTTAAATCCTGCACAAGCACAATATCATTTCATTAGTGGTTACACATCCAAAATTGCGGGAACAGAAATCGGACTTGGAATAGAACCACAAATAACTTTCTCCGCTTGTTTTGGAGCGCCGTTTATGGTTCGTCATCCTTACGAATATGCGGCAATGTTAAAGCAAAGAATGCTTAAACACAAAGCGAATGTTTGGCTTGTAAACACAGGCTGGGTTGGCGGAAGATTCGGTGTTGGTAAACGAATAAGTATTCGTCATACAAGAAATCTTTTAAATGCTGCATTGGAAGGCAAGTTAGATAAAGTAAAATATAGAAAAGATAAATTATTTGGATTTGAAGTTCCACTCACTTGTCCTGAAGTTCCTGAAGATGTACTTGAGCCTTCAAACTCCTGGGGCAACAAAGATGAATACTGGAAAAAGTATGATGCACTTGCGGCACGGTTTGTAGAAAACTTTAAACTGTTTGAGAAAAATACTTCCGATGAAGTAAAAGCTGCTGGTCCCAAACGATTAGGTAAATAAATCAAATACTAAGGCGGTTAATAGCCGCCTTTTTTATTTATAGCTCAGCCAACACAATGGGCAGTTTTGAAACGATTGAGGTTTCAACTTTTACCAAAATGGTCTTAGTATCAAATTCTTATCTATCATTTTACAAAACTTCGCATAATTTTTTTTAATAAATTAATTATAGACATAGTGACTTTTTCATTTCTATTCGTTAGGTTAAAACTGTAAAAATTGTTTTGTATAAAAACTGTTCTTAAACAACTAATCTATAAATAAATCAGGAGTGTGCCATGAAAAAAAGTATTACCATTCTCACCGTACTTTTGTTCGCTTCCCTATTCACATTTGATAGCTTTTCACAAAGTTACTATACCGGTGCTATCGGCGTTATACAAAGTAACGGGGGAAGAACAAGAATCTATTCTGATAATCTAACTACTAGAGTATTTGAAAGAATTTCTATGCTTGTTGGTGTTAGTTCTTCTGCAGTTTTTGATTACAATGAAGATCAAAATGGTTTAGTTAATGCTGCTACAGTTCCTTCTCCGCTTTTAAGCGATTTTGAAGTTACTTCAACAATAAATAATACATACTCTAACTTGCCACCCAATGTTCAATTGAGTTATAATATTTATGGTTGGACCAACGGAGCGTATCTTCTATTCAAGACGACTGTAAAAAATAATGAAGCATCAGCAATAAATGCTGTAATCGGTTTAGAAGCAATTCCACGAATTACTGGTACTTATGAGAACGATACTCTTCAATGGGATGCAGCTTCACAATCAGTATTGATCCATAAAGGAGCTTATGCCGGAATTAAGTTTCTTTCAAGTTCACAAAAATCTTTAAGACTTATTGATTGGACAGATCCTTATGCAAACGATTCTTTATATTATGCCTGGCTAACACAAAATTCATTTGATCCAATGCTAATTGCTAATGCACTTGGTGATGGAGCCGTTGCTACTTTGGGACAAGATCCGGTTACAATTAATCCTGGTGATTCCGTAATTTTTTATTTTGGAGTTTCCATCGGTGCAGATAAAAATTCCTGTTTGTCAAACATGGATTTATGTGCCGCTAAATATGCACAAGTAGTTCCTGTTGAATTAACTTCCTTCACAGCAGTATCACAGAATCAACAGGTTACTTTAAACTGGTCAACAGCCACAGAATTAAACAATAATGGATTTGAAGTTCAAAGAAGCGTTGCAAATTCTGATTTTGTTACAGTTGGATTTGTTAAAGGTGCCGGCACAACTACTGAACAAAAAGATTATTCTTATACCGATAAAAATCTTAGCAATGGATTATATACTTATAGATTAAAGCAAATTGATTATAACGGTTTGTATGAATTTTCAAATGCAATTGAAGTTGATGTTAGAAGTTTGAATGATTATTCACTCGAACAAAATTATCCTAATCCATTTAACCCAACAACAAAAATTGGTTATGTTCTTAGTGAAAAAACAAATGTAAAAATTGTTGTAACTAATACAATTGGTGAACAGATTGCCGTGCTTGTAAATCAAACACAAGAACAGGGATATCATCAATTAGATTTTAACGCAGCTAATTTGCCAAGCGGAATCTATTTCTATTCATTACAAACAGAAAATTATTCCGATACAAAGAAAATGTTATTGCTTAGATAGTTTAATTTTTTATAGCATTTATTTATTAAAACCGCAGCTAATAACTGCGGTTTTTTATTTTTTAGTTTAATATTTATCTTTGTTCATCACTTCAATATTATTAACTATTTCAATCAATTTTAGAAGGAACGATCATGAGTATGATGAAAGAATTCAAAGAATTTGCAATGAAGGGCAATGTTGTCGATATGGCTGTCGGTATTATCATCGGCGGTGCTTTTGGTAAAATTATATCTTCATTTGTAAGCGATGTTTTAATGCCGCCAATTGGTTTGATGCTGGGTGGAATGGATTTTTCAAAATTAGCATTTACATTAAAACCTGGTTCTGAGGGCGTAGAGCCGGTTTTACTAAAATACGGTGTCTTCATTAATACAACCCTCGATTTCTTAATAATTGCGTTTTCAATATTTATGGTAATTAAGGCAATGAACACGCTAAAGAAAAAGGAAGAAGCTGCTCCTGCACCACCACCTGCTCCAACAAAAGAAGAAATTTTACTCGGTGAAATAAGAGACTTACTTAAAAATAATAAGTAGTTAATTATTATTTAAAGAGGCTGTCTCAAAAGTGGTTTTGTTATCAAGAGCGCAGAAAAGTAATCTTTTATTTTAATTAAAAGATTGCTTCGTCATAAACTCCAAGTAATAACCACATTAATTAGTCATTGTGAATGAGTCCTCGAATGAAGCAATCTCCAACAATACAATTAGAGATTGCTTCGGCTAATCGCCATCACAATGACTAATTAATAACATTCGAAAGAGCCCCTTCTTTTTATTTTATTTCATCAAATTATCTTTAAAGAAGTTTAATGTTAGTTCTTTTGCCTTGTTTGTAGCATCCACATCAAACTTTGTATTGCTTGGGTTTGCAAATGCGTGATCAGCATTAAAGCTTTTTATTGTAACCTTCTTTCCAGCAGCTTTTAAATTCTTTTCAAGATTTCCATAAACTTCCGGAGTTACCCAACCATCCTGCTCAGCAAAAATTCCAAGTACCGGTGCATTTAAATTTTTAAAGGTTTCAGGAGTGTTTTCAATTATTCCATAATACAATACACAAGCTTTGCCCTGTTTACCAAGCATTATACTTGCCTGCAAAGACCATCCGCCGCCAAAACACCAGCCAAGAGTTCCAATCTTAGCATCTTTACCGGCAAAATCAATAGCACCCTGGATAATATTAAAAGCTCTTTCATCCTTTACCGATTGCATAAATTTAGCAGCATCTTCCCTGTTTTCGGCTACCATTCCATCATAAAGATCAATAGCTAAAATATTTACATCGCCAAGTTTTGTTTTAAGTTCATCGGATTCTTTTTTGATGTAATCATTTAATCCCCACCATTCGTGAAAAATAAAAATGTATTTGCCGGATTGCCTTTCTGATTTAATAAAATATGCGTTTGCAGTTTTACCATCTTTAGTCTTAAATGTTATCATTTTTCCTTTTGCCTCTTTTAAAGTAAATGCAGCAGGAACTTGATGTATATCTCTAAAATCTTTTGATTCAGAAAAAGATGTAAACGAAACTGATTTTTCTGTTGAACAGCAGGATTTTTTATCTTGAGCGATTGACATAAACTGAATACCAATAAAACAGATCATCATAAAAATTAATTTTATCATAAGTGCTCCTTTTTGTTTTTGTTTGATTAAATGCAAAACCTGTAAAT
>JAGOXU010000227.1 GCA_018059515.1 Ignavibacterium sp. | reverse complement strand
AACCGGAACACTGACAAAGGGTGAATTCGGTGTTACTGAAACGATATCTTTTGACGGAATGGATGAAAAAGAAATTTTAAAATATGCTGCTGCAGTTGAATCAGAATCCGAACATCCGATTGCACAAGGGATAGTGAGATCATCAAACGATAAATATCAGTTAAGAGATTTTAATTCTATCCCGGGAAAAGGCGTTGAAGGAAAAGTAAATGGAAAAGAAGTTAAAGTTGTTAGTCCGGGTTATCTTGAGGAAAACAAAATTGAATCACGAGAAAAAGAAAAGATTGCTAAGTTATCTTCGCAGGGAAAAACAGTTGTATTTGTTATCATTGAAGAGAAACTGGTTGGAGCTATTGCACTTGCAGATATTATCCGTGAAGAATCAAAAGAAGCAATTAAGCAGTTAAAAGAAATGGGAATAAAACCAATGATGCTGACAGGCGATAACAAACAGGTTGCGAAATGGGTTGCTGATGAGCTTGGACTCGATGATTACTTTGCTGAAGTATTGCCTGATCAAAAAGCAGAAAAGATAAAAGAAGTGCAGAAACGCGGAATGATTGTAGCGATGACCGGTGATGGAGTTAATGACGCACCTGCTCTTGCACAAGCTGATGTTGGAATTGCTATCGGTGCCGGAACTGATGTTGCAGTCGAAACGGCGGATATCATTCTTGTAAGAAGTAATCCGAAGGATGTGGTTTCATTGATCAAATTTGCAAAAGCAACTTATAATAAAATGGTTCAGAATTTAATCTGGGCAACTGGTTACAACGTAATTGCTATTCCACTCGCTGCGGGAGTTTTATATTCGGAAGGAATTATTTTAAGTCCCGCACTTGGAGCCGTGTTGATGTCAGTAAGCACAATTGTTGTTGCGATAAATGCTAAGTTGTTAAAGGTGTCTTAACTGGCTTTTAAATAAGCGTTAAGTTGTTGTAATTAACTTTACAGTAAATAGATAATGTCCTATATTTACAGCAAATGAATAAGAAAAGAAAAAATAAAATTAAGAATTTTGCAGAATCATTAACTGTTAAAAGTTTGTTTCTGTCATTATTCATTTCACATTTTTTGATATCCCATGTTGTTTTTCAAAACTACGTACTATGTTTTGAGAATGATGGCAGTGTTGTATTGGAAAGCGTTTCGGAAATAGATAATTGCTGCAATTCAAATAATGGATTGATGAATAACGAAATTTCTGAAGAAACTAATGATAGAGATTGCAGTCTTTGTGAAGATGTAGCAATCTCAGAAAATTGTGATGAAAAATATTCAATAACACTTAACAAGACTCAATCGTTGATTACTGCTGTTCTTAATATTAATTACACCCCTTACTCAGCAGATAAAAAAGATTTTGTTACTATAAATAAAAACGAGATTAATAACTCTCCCCAATTAGATTCACATAAAACTGTCCTTCTTCTTATTTAATACTACTCACATTTTTAAATTCCATAATAATTAAGCAATAATTTATTAGCTCGATCGGAGACACTATGCGCTTTAAAAGTGTATTAATTCTCTTGTTGTGTGTTGCGGTCTTTTCCGTAAGCGCGCAGCAAGTGAATGACTCATTAGAAATTGAATATCAGAAAATTACATTGATTGAAGCAGTTGAAACTGCAATGAAAAACAACCCCAATCTAACGGTTTATAAATACGAAATTGAATCGTTGGAGAAACAAAAAATACAAGCAGGATTGATTCCAAATCCAGAAGCGAATTTTGAAGCGGAAAATTTTCTCGGTGGAAAGGAATTAAGCGGCTTTAAAGGAAGTGAATATACCTTATCGGTAAGCCAGCTTTTTGAGCTTGGAGGCAAACGAAGAAACCGCATTAAGCTTGCAGAAAATCATGTAACTTCATCAAAGGGTGAATATGATCTAAGAAGAATAGATTTAATCGCTTCCGTGAAATCTGTTTATTTAAATCTATACAGAATTACTAAACAGATTGAGCTTCAGAAACAATTTATAAAATTGAATGAAGAAATTCTTGCCACTGTAACCAGACGTGTTGAAGCTGGAAGAACTTCACCGGCTGAAGAATCAAAGGTAAAAGTAGCTTTGATTAACAGCCGAATTGAATTGGACAGACTAGAGAGACAATCATCATCAGCTTCGTCAACTTTAAGTTTTTTGCTGGGAACAACTGCAAGGCATTATGAGCCGGTATTTGATTTCTATGAAAATATTGTATCACTGCCAAATAGAGAAGATGTAATTGATAGCTTAGAACAAATCCCACTTATAAATATCATTGAAAGTGAAAGAGTTTTAAGATCAGCAAAGCTTGAACTAGAAAAATCGCATGCTATACCGGATTTAACAATTAGCGGCGGCGTAAGGTATTTGAATGAACTTAATACAAATTCGTTTATTGCAGGAGTTTCGATGCCCATCCCGTTCTTCAGCAGGAACCAGGGAAATATTCAATCTGCAGAAGTGCTATTGCAGCAAGTGGATGAGATAAAAAACGCCCGCATACTTTCTGTTGTTTCAAATATAAATTCCTCTTTCAATAATCTTTTAAGCGCTTACAATAATTCTATAAGATTGAAAGAAGAAATTATACCCGAATCGGAAAAAGCTTATGAGATAACAAGACAGGGTTATTTGCAGGGAAGGTTTGCATTTATTGATTTACTTGACGCACAACGAACTTTATTTGATACAGAAGCTCAATACTTGCTTGAGTTGGCTGATTACTACAAATCTTTAATTGAACTGGAAAATTTAACAGGGAAGACATTTATAAAATGAAAAAGAATAATGGAGTATCTAAGATGAAAATAATTGGAATATTGCTCACAGTGTCATTAATGTTTTTTATTGCCGGATGTTCTGATGGACAGAATGATGATACAGTTAATAAAGATACACCCAACGAAACTGAAGAACATTCCGAAGTAATAAAAATAAGTGATGAAGTTATGAAAGAATTCGGAATTGAAGTTAAAGAAGCCGGACCGGGAATTATTAAAAACCATATTGATTTAACCGGTGAAATAAAAGCAGAGCCATCAAAAATATCCCACATTGTTCCAAGATTTTCCGGCATAGTACAGCAGGTAAATAAAACTGAGGGCGAAAGAGTAAGCAAGGGAGAAGTGCTTGCAGTTATTGAAAGTAACGAGAGCTTGACAACATATGAAGTTACATCTTTAATAGACGGAACAATTATAGAAATGCATATGACACAGGGAGAATTGATTGGAACGGAAGCACACGCTTTTACAATTGCTGATCTTGAAAAAGTTTGGGCAATTTTAAATGTTTATCAGAAAGACATTAATAAAATAAGAGTCGGGCAGAACGCTAAAGTTTCAGTCGGCTCAGTTGATAGTGATGAAACAGGAAGCATCTCTTACTTAAGTCCTATTGTAGATGAAAAAACCAGGACAGCATCCGCAAGAGTTATCTTAAATAATAGAAGCGGCAAATGGCGCCCGGGAATGTTCGTAACCGCAAAAGTATATGTAAGTGAAACAAAGGTACCTGTTGTTATTGAAAAAACCGCACTTCAAACCATTGATGAAAAACCGGTTGTATTTGTAAAAGATGGAGAAGGATTTATACCGCAGACAGTTAAAGTTGGAAAAGCAAACGATGATATTGTCGAAATACTTTCAGGGCTTAAACCGGGGCAGCAATATGTTTCTAAAGGCGCATTCACACTCAAAGCCGAAGTGTTGAAAGAATCATTCGGTGGCGAGCATGGACATTAAAATGGAGAATTTTAAATGAAAAAGATTATTGATTTTGCATTAAAAAATAGACTGCTGATAATCGTTTTGGGATTGATAATTATGGCTGCGGGTTACCTAAGCTATAAAAATCTTCCGGTTGATGCATTTCCGGATGTTTCGCCTTCATTAGTTCAAGTTTTTACAACTACCGAAGGATTAGCTCCCGAAGAAGTTGAAAAATATGTTACTTACCCGGTTGAAGTTACAATGAACGGACTGCCGAATCTTAAAACAATAAGATCAGTTTCAAATTTCGGTTTATCTGTAGTTAATATTTATTTCGAAGACGGAACCGATATTTATTTTGCACGCCAGTTGGTTAATGAGAGACTTACAGAAGCAAGAGAGCAAATACCGGCAGGTTTCGGCGATCCACAAATGGGACCAATCTCTACAGGAATGGGATTAATTCTTTTTTATTATCTCGATGATACTACCGGAAAATATACACTTGAAGAACTTCGCTCGATTCAAGATTGGCTTATAAAATTTCATCTTCAAACTGTTCCCGGTGTAACCGAAGTGCTTGGCATTGGCGGCTACGAAAAACAATACCAGGTGGTTGTTGATCCAAATGCCTTACTTCGCTATGATGTTACAATAAATGATTTAGTAGAAAAAATAAAAGCCAACAATTTAAATGTGGGCGCACAGTTTATTGAAAAAGATGCTGAGGAATTTGTTGTCCGTTCAGTTGGATTAACTCAAACAATAGAAGATATAAACAACATTATAATAAAATCGGAGGATGGAACTCCTATTTATCTTGCTCAGCTTGCAGATGTAAAAATTGGCGGCGCTATCAGGCGCGGCGTTCAAACACAAGGCGGAATCGGAGAAGTTGTTTCCGGTATGGTTGTAAAACTTTACGGCACAAATTCTTCAACCGTTATTGGTCGTGTTGAACAAAAGCTGAAAGAGATAAATAAAATTCTTCCCGAAGGAATTAAGATAGTTCCTTATTATGAACAAAAATCACTTGTGCAATCTGCAGTAACAACTGTAACTGATGCGCTATGGCAGGGAATAATATTAGTGATTATAGTACTTGTGCTTTTTATGGGATCGATAAGACCGAGTGTTGTTGTGGCTCTTTCAATTCCGTTCTCAATTCTTTTTGCTTTTATAGGGATGAGCTGGTTTGATATTTCTATTAATCTGATGTCGTTCGGCGGACTTGCAATTGCAATCGGAATGATGGTGGATGCGAGCATTGTGCTTGTTGAAAATGTGGATAGAATAAAACGTGAATCTTCTTCCGATGAATCCTTTAATCATATTGTTTCGAGAGCAGGAAAAGAAGTAGTGCAGCCCATAACGTTTGCGATAGCAATAATTATTGTTGTATTTATACCGCTGTTTACATTGCAGGGAGTTGAAGGAAAAACATTTGGTCCGCTTGCATACACAATAACTTTTGCAATGCTCGGCTCATTAATTTTTGCAGTTCTGCTTGCCCCGGTGCTTTCTTCATTTTTAATGAAGAAAAGAAAGGAAGTATCAGAAGATAAAAAAGACAATCAAGAAATATGGATAGTAAGACAATTACAAAAAGGTTACGAACCGGTTGTTAAGTTTTTTATTAAGCAAAGAATAGCGGCGGTAATTTTAGCATCAGTAATTTTAATATTCGGAGTAATAATTTTCCCGCAGCTTGGCTCTGA